>JBFWLS010000094.1:0-4416 GCA_050251995.1 Candidatus Methanomethylophilaceae archaeon | reverse complement strand
CGCTCTTCCGATCTAGGCTTCTGTTCGAGAGCCGCCCGGAGTTCGTCCTCCCGGCGAGGGTGGCCGGCCTGCCGCCACAGGTGACTGTGGCCCTGGGACTGGAAAGTGCCAACGACGCCGTGGTGCGTGAGAGCATCCACAAAGGGTTCATCGTGGCCGACCACCGTCGCGCCGCCCAGATCCTGCAGGATGCCAAGCTGGACATACGCAACTACGTGCTGCTGAAACCGCCTTTCCTGTCCGAGAGGGCGGCTATCCGGGATTCCTTGCAGACCATCCGTTTCGCCTCCTCATATTCCACGGAAATCTCCATCAACCCCCTGAACGTGCAACGGGGGACATTGGTGGAGAGGCTGTGGAAACGAGGCAACTACCGTCCGCCGTGGATCTGGTCCCTGATGCAGGTGATGGAGCAGGGTTGGACGGAAGACGGGCCACGCATCGTTTCATCGCCTTCTGGAGGAGGCACCCCCCGCGGGGTGCACAACTGCCGGGACTGCGACGGGGAGCTGCTAAAGGCCATCGAAAGGTTCTCATTCAATCAGGACGTGCAGGAGCTGCAAGGGCACGACTGCGGTTGCCGCAAGAGATGGCATGGTGCATTGGAGGCGGAAGCGGCCTTCGGGACCACGGTGGACCTGGACCGCAACCTGCATAACGGTTTGGCCGTCTAAGGGGAGATTATCATGGAATACGACATCAAGAAAGGTTGGTACAAGAACATCGAGGGCGATGCCCTGGAGGAACTCATGAGGAGCGTCTTCGGCAACGTCAGCCGGAAAGGTGACGAACTGGTCTCCAGCTACGGGGCCTTGAGCTCCATCACCGTAACGGTGGTCAGCAAGAGCCGGATGAACCTCATTACCACCGCCGGGCTGACGGTCTCGGACGAGGAGATCCTGGACACCAAAAGGCGTCTGAACGAGTTCGTGGAGAAGGCTACCGGCTTCAATGCCAAGCAGCGCATGAAGAGGGCACAGCAGAAAGCCAAGCAAGGCGCCCTCTGAACCCCTTTTCCGTCATCCTCCCCGGCCATGCTGAGGGAGTGCACCGTATCTTTTAAATATCAAAGTACTATTCGGAACGAAGATTGAACACGTAAGGCTGTTCGACCACACGCCACTGGGCAATGCTACGCATCCCATGTTCATACTCATATCGATAATCCTTGTCGAGATGAATCCGGCGTCACGGTCGTGCCGATCCTCTATCGTGGACAACCAGCAATACAAAAGGCGAGATCAGCGAAGACACTCTCGCCTGGTGTGAGGAGATATTCATGCCGCAAAAAAGACGTCCTAAACGAGGTTCAAGAGCGTACGGTCCTAGAAAGAGGGCCGTCAGGGAGACTCCCAGGCTGGATTCGTGGCCAAACAGCGATGGTGCCCCGAAAATCCAGGGTTTTGCCGGTTACAAGGCAGGAATGACACATGCGTTCATAGTGGACAAGAGGGCCAAGAGCACCACCTCCGGACAGGAGGTCCAGGTGCCGGTGACGGTCCTCGAAGTCCCCCCCATGAGGGTTGCGGCGGTGAGGCTCTACGAGGGCACCGCCTATGGACTGAAGACCGTGGGCGAGGTATGGGCCAACGATTTGGACCCTTTGCTCTCCCGCCGTCTCAGCGTTCCGAAGAATCACAATGACGAATCATTCAGCAAGTACGCGGACATCGACATCGAGGATGTACGCGTCATGGCCTACACCCAGCCCCGTCTTGTGAAAGGTGTGCCAAAGAAGGTCCCGGAGCTCATGGAGCTGCGGATCGGCGGTGGCAGCATCACAGAGAGGCTGGAGTTCGCCAAGGGCATCCTAGGGAAGGATGTCGGCATCAAGGACTTCACCTTCGACGGCGCGGTCATCGATGTGTCGGCGGTCACCAAGGGCAAGGGATTCCAGGGCGCTGTTAAGCGCTGGGGGGTCAAATTGCTTAGCCACAAGAACAGCAAGCACAGCCGCATGATCGGCAACCTCGGTCCCAAGCGCCCCGGATACGTCCGGCCCACTGTCCCCATGGCGGGACAGATGGGATACCACCAGAGGACCGAGTTCAACAAGAAACTCATCAAGATAGGGGAGAACGGCAGCGAGGTCACCCCCAAGGGAGGATTCCTGCACTACGGAGACGTCGTCAACCCCTACATTCTCATCCATGGTTCCGTGCCCGGACCGGCCAAACGCCTGGTGCGGCTGCGTGACCCGGTGAGACTGCCCAAGAAGACCAGCACTGAAGCGGTGAACGTCACGTACGTCTCCACCGAGTCCAAGCAGGGGGCCTGAGGATGGCGAGCAAACAGAGAACCACCAATGTATACTCCTTGGAAGGAGAAGTCGTGAAGAGCGTGCCCGTCCCGGCCGTTTTCGAGACCCAGTTCCGCCCTGACCTCATCAAGAAGGCCGTGGTGGCCGCGGAGGCCAACCGCCGACAGGCCTACGGGCCCTCCGCCCGCGCCGGCATGAGGCACTCCGTTAGCACCTGGGGCAAGGGCCGCGGCGTGGCCCGTGTACAGAGGCTCAAGGACGGCCGCAAAGGGGCCCAGTCCCCGAACAACGTCTCTGGCCGCCGGGCCCACCCGCCCAAGCCTGAGAAGGACTGGTCCAAGAAGATGAACCAGAAGGAGAGGGGTCTCGCCCGCCTGTCCGCCCTGGCTGCCACCGGCAGCGAGGAGGCCGTGCGC
The DNA here is from genome assembly GCA_050251995.1 of Candidatus Methanomethylophilaceae archaeon. Lineage (GTDB taxonomy): Archaea > Thermoplasmatota > Thermoplasmata > Methanomassiliicoccales > Methanomethylophilaceae > JAQUUA01. Next base: position 1,740 of record JBFWLS010000094.1, on the reverse strand, counting down.
GACCGTGGTCACCAGTTCTCCGAGGGAGTGAGCTTCCCCGTGGTGCTGGAGGACCGCTTGCAGGAACTCATGAGCACCCAGGAGGTCTACGCCGCCCTGGCCAAGATCGGCTTGGACATGGACATGGACCGGGCCAAGGAAGGCCGTAAGATCCGCGCCGGTCGCGGAACCATGAGGAACAGGAAGTACCGCACCCCCCGCAGCATATTGCTGGTGGTGGCGGAGCGTGACATGCCCCTGTTCAAGGGAGCCGCCAACCTCCCCGGAGTGGATGTGGAGGTCGTGAGCGCCCTGAACCCGGACGTCCTGGCACCCGGGGGCGACCCTGGTCGCCTGACGGTCTACAGCGAGTCCGCCCTCAACGCCATAGGAGGCTGGGAGCAATGAAGACATCCAGCGTGTTGATCCATCCTTATGTGACTGAGAAGTCCATGAACCATATGTCCGGAAGCAAGACCCAGCAGTTCACCGACGGCAACAGGATCGAGTTCCTGGTGCACCGTGATGCCAGCAAGCATGATATCAAAGCCGCCTTCGAGGAGCGCTTCGATGTCAAGGTGGACAAGGTCTGGACCCGGATCGAGAAGACCGGCAAGCATGCCATAATCAAACTGGGTGACGGCTACTCCGCGGAGGAGATCGGCACCCGTATCGGAGTGTTGTGAGGGGGTACTGAGATGGGTAAGAGATTGATTACACAGAGAAGGGGCCGTGGAGGCTCCCAATACCGCTCTCCTAGCCACAGGCACGTGGAGAATATCCAGCACCCCAAGTTCGATGAGGTCAGCGGATCCATCGTGGACCTGATCCACGCCCCTGGCCGCACCTCGCCCTTGGCGGAACTGCAGCTACCGAGCGGCAAGGACTACGTCTTGGCTGCAGAGGGCATGAAAGTGGGTGACAGCGTCACCATTGGTGACACTGGCATCATCCGGCCAGGTAACGTCATGATGCTCGCCAACATCCCCGAGGGGACGTTGGTTCACAACGTGGAGCTGCTCCCCGGAGACGGGGGCAAGCTGATACGCACCGCCGGCACGTCCGGCACGGTGGTCAGCCGCGGCGAGAAAGTCGTCGTCCTCATGCCCTCCGGGGCCATGAAGCAGTTCGAGCCCCGCTGCCGGGCAGCGGTGGGCGTAGTGGCTGGTGGCGGGAGGACTGACAAGCCCCTCGGCAAGTCCGGCAAGAAGTACCACTCCCTGAAATCGAAGAGCAAGATGCACTTCAAGGTCAGCGGTGTGGCCATGAACCCGGTGGACCACCCCCATGGTGGCGGCGCGCACCAGCACGTCGGGAAGCCCAGCACCGTGAGCAGGAACGCCCCGCCGGGAAGGAAGGTCGGTCGCCTTTCTCCTAAGAAGAAATCGAGGAAGTGATTACAATGGCCAAGAAAAAGATCATCGCAGGATCGGCAAAGGCTTCCCGGAGAAAGTCCAGGAAGAAGGCGAGCGCGATACAGGCCAGAAGGAAGAAGGAGTTCACCTACCGTGGCTTCACCATGGAGGAGCTCCTGGAGATGTCCTTCGAAGACGTCCTGAGCATCATACCCGCCCGCGCCAGGAGGACATACGTGCGTGGACTGAACCCGGAGCAGCAGGCCTGCTTCGACAAGCTGAAGTCCGGCGAAGGTGTGGTCAGGACCCACCGCCGCGACATACCCATCGTCCCCCAGTTCGTGGGTCGGACGGTGGCGGTGTACAACGGCAAGGAATTCAAAGAGATAGAGATCAAGCCCGAGAT
>JBFWLS010000093.1:0-4450 GCA_050251995.1 Candidatus Methanomethylophilaceae archaeon | reverse complement strand
CCGAAAGTGCTCATTTCTTCTTATGCCTTATCTTCACTGCAATGCCCCGTTTCAGGAAACACATGTCCGAGCCAGGCATGAGGGCCACGCCCACGCCTCGGAGCTCATCCCCATAGCAGACCGCCACCTCATCGCCTATCCTAATGGATGGGTCAGCGGCAGTGACCCCCACTGCGAAAAGGTTGCCCTTGAGAGGGAAGTCTTCAATCTGCACGGCCTTGGAGCCGCTGCGCATCAACCTTTCGGCTCCTTCCAAGGTCAAAGAGACCATACCTCTGTCCCCGGTGAGCATGCCCAGTTGGGTGCCGCCATGGAAAATCTTCCAGAATGGATACTTACCTGTAACATGGGCTCCAGGGAGGATATAGTCACCGGCCTCGCCGAACTGGAAATGCAGGATGGACCGCATAGTATTCATCCGGTCGGTCTGATAGGATTCCCTGGGCATTTCCGCCGTGACCTCCCGCAGGGTGCAGTCGAGATGTTGCAGGGATGCCGGCGAGGTCGGATCACCCAGGACAGTCCTCCTCATCTCCGCTAGATCGTCCAAGAACTCATATCCCGATCCGAGGTGATTGACCACCACATCGTATCCGTGGTCCAGCAGCTTGGCGAGCATCTCGTGTATGAAGCCCTTCTCCTCTGGCTTCCATTCTCCCGTAACCGGTATGTCATAAGCGTTGGCAGGGTAGAAAGTCTCGAGCTCGCGCGGAACCAGTCCCAATGGGGAGGTGACGATCACCTCGTGCACCAGGGTTTCATGGTCACCGGTGCGGATGGCAGAGGAGAAGAGCTTGTGCGACTTGGACAACGAATACGGCTTCCTGGCCGAGCAGGGGAGCAACACCAGGACCCGCTTATGTTCCGGCGGACGGTAACCCGACAACACCTTCTGACGGAACCTCTTGATCTCCGGCCTCTGAAGAGACTGGGTAGTGTTGCATGATAGCGTATCACCGCTGAAGGCGCACCTCTCCTCCATCAGGTTGTAGCCCGTCCGGTCATGGAGACGGAGCACGGCCACCGACCAAGGGCTGGAAGCAACGCGCATGTCCACCAGCTCACGCAGCCTGCCTTTCCGTATGTAATATGAAATGAGTCTGCATTCCCTCTCCGCTTCCGACCGATTGAAGGATGCCGCTTCCTCGCCCTGCCTGAGATCGGCAGCAGACAAGAGTTCACCCACGCTGCTGACGCATATGTCTTCTTGGGATCTAACAAGGGGGTAGAGGTCATCGAAAACATCCACCCCCATATAAGCCAACAAGGCCATATTGGATGGGTCTGCCAGGCCGGGTGTGTAGATCAATGGCCGATAGCCACATTCAGACCGCAGGCGGCATATGACATCCACCATCATACGGGCATCGCTGCGGAGCTCGAAGGCATTCTCCAGGATTATGAGGTCCGTTTCCCTCAGACCAGAGAGGTCTGATGGCAACGGCAGGCGAACTGCTACCGCTTCGGGGAACTCTGGGAACCTTGCCGGTGCGGTCTCCAGACGAGACGACTTTGGAGGCTGTATCAGCTCATCCCTCCTCAGGGTGATGCCACAGAAACGATAGACTCTCCCTGTACCGTCCACTGCCAGCGCCCCATCCTGCTCCGTATCGCTCTCACCGACGTAGGAGACGAGGAATGGTGTTTGCATTGTGGCATCACCCCTGCGGTACTCGCAAACCCGTGCTCCTTGGGAACGGTACAGGACCTCCAACATAAACTGGGGATTGAGGTGGATGTAATAAAGATTGAGGTCCGGTCACTATTAACACCCGGATTGAAAACACTGGTCGACCTATTAAAATCTTAATATATACAATGAAGTACCGATTTTTCATGGCGGAGACGGTAATCGAAGTCCGAGACCTCGTGAAAACATACGACCGGGTCAACGTCGTGGACCATGTTGACGTGGATGTAAATTCCGGGGAGGTCTTCTCCCTCCTGGGACCAAATGGTGCGGGTAAAACCACCACCGTGGAGATCCTGGAATGCATCAGAGACCCGACCTCTGGCAGCATCAACATCATGGGCATGGACATATCACAGAAGAGAGACATCAAGAACTCCATCGGCGTCATGCCTCAGGCCTTCAACTCTTTTGAAAGGCTGACGGTACGGGAGAGCATACTCTACTTCGCCGGGATGTTCAAGAGGAAGGTGGATGCAGACGAGCTCATATCGTCCGTCAGACTGGAGGACAAACGGGACGTGCTCTTCGGCAAGCTCTCTGGAGGACTGAAGCAGAGGGTGGGGATCGCCATCTCCCTGGTGAATGATCCTGACATCGTCTTCTTGGATGAACCCAGTACTGGGTTGGACCCCTCCGCCCGCCGTGATGTCTGGGAGGTGGTGCGGGTGCTGAAGAAGAAAGGAAAGACGGTCTTCCTCACGACCCACTACATGGAGGAGGCGGAGATCCTCTCCGATCATGTGAACATCATGAACCGTGGTCAGGTCATCTGCTCCGGGAGCCCGTCTAAAGTGGTGTCTGATTTCGGAGCATCCACGACGGTCTTTGTAAGAGGAGGAGGAGAGAGCGCCCTAGGGTGCCTGCAATCCTACTTCCCCGGCCTCATTCTGGAGGACAAGGATGTGCGGGTTACGTTGCAGAACGGCCGCAACCTGGTGGACATCATACGCCTGCTGGACGATTCCGGTGTCCGCTATGAGGAGATCATAGTGAAAAGGCCGTCCTTGGAGGACGTTTTCATCAAGCTGACGGGCGAGAATTACCAAGGAGGAGAGTGAAATGACTAGCCGAATCCTGGTAGACCTGGTGGCCACCTTCAAGGACTTCTATCGCTCTCCTAGCGCCATGTTCTGGACCTTCGCCTTCCCATTAATTCTGATTCTAATCTTCGGAGCCATATTCTCGGGAACTGGCGAGGGGACCTACAACATGTACGTCCAAAACCTAGACCAGGACGACAGCACGAACATCACCCAGCAATTCCTGGATGCCATAAATGAAACGGAGGCTGTGAACATGGTGATTATAAACAGCTCCACCGATTTGGACACCTTCATCAAGGACAACAGCCCCAGCTCCGTCCTGATCGTTCCATCTGGTTTCGGGGTGGATGTGATTGATAACAACTCCGGCACCCTGGTCTTCCGCATGGACCAGAGTTCACAATCCGCACAGGTTGTGCAAGCCATAGTCAGCGGCGTGGCCAACCAAATGACCCTGGCTCTGGCGAATGAAACGGAGAGCATCAGCATCCAGACCACCGGCATTACCAACACGGAGATGAATTACATGGACTTCTTCATCCCCGGTATCATCGGGTTGACCATCATGAACAACTCCGTGAACTATGTGGCCAATGTAATGTGCGACTATCGCGCCCGTGGCATATTCCGCAAGTTGCAAACCACCCCCTTGAGCCGGGTGGAATGGCTGAGCAGCCAAATCCTGTGGCAGTTGATCATAAACTTCACCTCGGTGATGCTTATAACCATGGTGGGGGTGGTGGCCTTCAACATGCACATCTCCTTGAACCTGTCGTTCTGGTTGCTCATATTCGTGGGAACCGCTTTGTTCACCGCATTGGGAATGATACTGGGCGGCCTCATCAAGAACCAGGAGACCGCCGGTTCCGTGGTCATGGCCATCACCTTCCCAATGATGTTCCTGAGCGGGAGCTTCTTCGCCCTAGACATGATGCCTTCATATCTGCAGACCATCGCCACCGCCCTGCCGTTGACCTACCTCAACGAGGGGCTCAGGGACGCCATGGTGTATGGGAACCTGACGAACGCCTACTTCAACCTCCTAGTCCTGCTAGGGGTGACCGTGGTCTTCGTGGCCATAGCCAGCCTGACCACCAAATGGAAGGAGGACTGAAACCAGAGGAGTAATATACTGAAGCGGGAATTCCTATTGGAGCATCATGAACTTTCAGAACATGGACGTGGTCTCGATACGAGATTTCAATCGGGAGCAGATTGAGTGCATACTGGAATTGTCCCGTAAAATGCTCCCCTATGCCCGCGGAGAGAAGGTCACGAGGATGCTGGAGGGCAAGATACTGGGCAACCTGTTCTTCGAGCCTTCCACCCGCACCCGCTTATCGTTCGAGAGTGCCGCCAACCGCCTTGGCGCCAAAGTCATAGACGTGTCGCAGATGTCCACCACCTCCATAACCAAGGGGGAGACCCTGGCGGACACCATCCGCATGGTGGAGGCCTATTCAGACCTGATCGTTCTCCGCCACCCCCATGAAGGGGCGGCCCGCTTGGCAGCCAACTTCTCCTCCAAACCTGTCATAAATGCCGGCGACGGCGCTGGTTCCCACCCGACCCAGACCCTGTTGGATCTGTTCACCATCCAAGAGGAGAAGGGCTCCATCGAAGGCATGAATGTGGTTATCCTGGGGGACCTGAAATACGGCCGCACCGTCCATTCTCTGGCAGAGGCTTTGACCCTGTTCGGGGCCAAGTTGAC
>JBFWLS010000092.1:0-4453 GCA_050251995.1 Candidatus Methanomethylophilaceae archaeon | reverse complement strand
ATAAGCATGGAAGAGCCCTCCCTGCGGGCCGGCGGTTACGACGAGGACCGTTTCGACCGATCCAAGAGGATCGGCTGGCTGGATATGGATGCGGTCTCCTCCGCCAATGTCCTGGTGGTCGGCGCGGGAGCCTTGGGGAACGAGGTGGTCAAGGACCTTATGCTCTCTGGAGTCCGTCGTATCACCCTGGTGGACATGGATTATGTAGTATCCTCCAACCTCAACCGTTGCCTGTTCTTCCGCCCCCAGGATGCTACCTCCAGAAGAATGAAGGCAGAGATTGTGGCGGAGCGGGCGGCCGAGCTGTACCCAGAGTGCGATATCACCCCTTGGATAGGAAGGGTGGAGGACATGCCGTTCCCCTGGGAGGGGTTCGATATCGCCTTGGGGTGCCTGGACAACATCATGGCACGCCTGCATGTCAACGCCCATGCCTACCACAGCCGCATCCCATTTGTGGATGGTGGCACGGATGGTTTCCACGGAAAGGTCCAAACGGTCCACCCACCGAATGGACCATGCCTGCAGTGTGGCATGAACGGCAGTCATCAGCAGGTGCTTCAGAAACGATTCAGCTGCACTGGCTCGGATGTCAGCTTCTTCGTCCCCAAGATGGCGGCGGAGATTACCACCACCTCTATAATCGCGGCAATGCAGGTGCGGGAGGCCTTGAAGTGCCTTTCCCAGCGTGAGGACTTGTGCCTGCACCATGTGTGCTTCTATGATGGAGAGAGCGGGGAGAGCATGGTACTGGAGTTGGAGATTTCAGAAGGTTGTCAGAACCATTACGATTAGCTAAGCCTACATGTAGCCCGTAGAGATTATATTCGCTCCGGGCATCTAGAAAAGAGGGATACGCATGGGAATCCGATTGAAGGTGAAGAATGCGGAGATGGGGAAGGAATTGACCCTGGAACTTTCTCCAGATGAGACCATAGAGGATGTAATCAACAGTGCGGCGGAATTCTGGAACAAGGATTCCGGGGCTTACATCATACGCCGAGGTAAGCAGATCCTCAAAGGCGGAATGAAGATATCCGACCTGGGCATCCTCAACGATGACGTGGTGGAGCTGATTCCAGACCCAGAAGGCGGCTGAGACATGCCCAGCCTTCCGCACGACGTTCTGGTTCGTCGTCTGCTGAACGAGATCGGCACCCTGTGTAACTATCTGGGCGCGCATATGGACGTGGATCCCCAAGCATTACAGGAGTTCCCTTTGGAGATGCGGTTCACGATGCGCAACGTTCCCGCCTTGGCCGGCAATGGGAGCAGGGTGAGGAAGATCAAGGACCATAATTTCCGTCTCGTGATTACCGAGGATTATCCCTTCGAGAAACCACGGGTACGTTGGGAGACACCAATCTATCACCCCAACATCATGGACCCCGAGGACGGCGGGCATGTCTGCATAAAACTGCTGGACACCTGGACCTTCAACAGCTCCCTGGTTTCCTTCATCCGTGGTGTGGAGCATTTGATCATGAATCCCAACCCCATGAGCCCGTTCGGTACAGACAGTTGCATGGAGGCAGCGAAGCATTTCCTGGGCGATGATGCCAAGGAGTACTGCTTCCAGGATGTCCGGGGGGCAGGACGTCCATGAGCCCCCCCCAGGTGCTTTCATGCACGGAACCCCCGGTGCGGGCCAGGGCGCCCCCTGAAGACACCAGAACCGCTGTGCACCCTTGGTGCACGGCCCGAAACCTGGACCTCTGCCTGCATCTCCGACCAAGCACCTACATCTACAAGGTGGCAGAGGAGAAAATCAGGAACCATGCCCAACAGGGGCTTGACTCATCGCACGAGGTCATGGGTCTGATGGTCGGCGGTCTCTTCTCATGGGAAGGCAGGGAGTACACCCTGGTTAGGGATGTGGTGACCACAGACCTGGAATCCGACCTGCTGGGTGTGAGGTTCCATGCTGACGGATTCAGCGGCCTAATCGACTCCCTGGACGACCTTGATTTCAACTACCGCATCGTGGGATGGTACCATTCCCATCCCGGCATCGGCTGCTTCCTCTCCCACATCGACCATGGCACCCAAAGGGGGATATTCAACCAGCCGCACCACTCTGCCCTGGTGCTGGACCCTATGCAGAAAGAGCTGGAGCTTTACTGCGGTACCGAGCTGACCTCTTTCCGCATATATTGGGATAAGTTCCAGAATCCCTGTTGATCAGACCCAGATGGCATGCCGCTGGCGCATGTTGCACTCATTCTCATCCAACTTAGACATCAAGAGTGGCACGATGGAATCAAAGAACAGCATGGCCGCGTCCTCGAACAGGGTGCCCAATGGAGCCAGCGCCACCTTTTCCCCATTGTGGGGGATAGGGAGTAGAATCACCGCATTCGATGCGTGTGACAGCTTGCTGTTGGCATCCGCAGTGATGCCCACCACCTTGCACCCCATTCGCCGGGAGATGTTCGCGGTCTGGACGATGGACATAGTCTCACCAGTATAGGAAATGATGATAGAAAGATCATCCTCGCCCACGATGGGTGTGGTCATGTCCCCCACGAAATGGACCTTCAGACCCATCTGCACCAGGCGGACGGCGAACATCTTTCCTGTGAGGCCGGACCGTCCGACTCCATAGATGAAGACCGAATCCGCAGCAATTATGGAGTCCACGAAATCATTCACGTCCTGGTCCATGATCCCTTCCAGGGTTTTCTTAATATTGTCCAGTATATATGAGGAAACCTCAGACTGCATCATTCATCATCGTCCCACTCGTCGTTGACCTTCAAGGCCTCGTCCTCCTCCTTACGACGGAGACGGAGCGCCTTGGCCACCTTCTTGGTCAGCACCCTCTCGTGGATGACCTTCATGTACATGGCGTCGTGCTCCAGCAATGGAGAGCTGGAGATGATCGTAATCTCCGGCCTTTCCTCCACCAATGCTTCCGCCAGATGCTCGAAGCGGAGGTCGCCCTTCTTGATGGGCGTGAGGCGACGCTCGTTGGCATCATCATACTCCACCCCGGCGAAATGGGTGTGCATCGGGCCTTTGGTATAGCTAGAAACCCGGTCGAAGAGGTCCAGGAAATCTTGGGCATCCATGAGGGCCCCGTTCTCACGGGCATGGTAATGCGGGAAGTTAATAACCGGGACCACCCCGTCCACCTGGTCGCAGATCCCCAGGATCTCGTCCAGGGAGCCGAACACCTCCTGCCTGCCACTGACCTCCAGACCGAGTCTGGGCCTTAGGCCAGCATCCTGCCACCACTCCATAATTGCCTGAATGTTGTTGGTGATGTTCTCCGCCGCCATGGCGGGGCTCTGTCCGTTGTACAGCCCCATGTGAGTGACCACGATGTCGCCTTGCAGGACGTTGGTGAGGAGCCCGGCGTGCCGGATATTGTCCATACATCTGGCCGTGAGCTCATTGTTGGCTCCCAAATCCATATAGTAGGGAGTGTGGAGGGAGAGGCTCACGTCCAGCTGCCGAGCCAGCTTCCCAATGTTGACTAGCTCCGCATAGTTGTTTGTGATGGCATAGGACATGCATATTAGGATGTCGTCCTCCTCAATCTTCGTGGCGGGGTCACAGAAAGGAACCTCGTCCACGCCATCGTCACGGATTATCTCCACCACCAGGCCCTCCTCCAGGTCTTGGAGGCGCATCCCTATCTCCTCTTCCTCCGGGCAACGCTCCGATACATTGGCCCGCACCATCTGGACCTCCATGGCGGTGAGGCCGAGATTGTGGACATCCTCAATACCATCCTTCAACGTACGACCTTTACAGGACAGGGGTATGCCGGCGGGACCGAATCTAATCATGAATTCACCTGGATTCTACTCTTTAGTAAGGACTATTATTTACCTATATCGTTGGAACAGCGAGGAAGAGCCCCCTATGGAGACAGAAAACGGATATGTTCATAAACTGACGCCATTTTCCTTCACGCAACCGGTAGTATGTATACGAAGACCATGGCCGCCTTCCTCGGACTCATTTGGAAAGGTTTATAAACAATCTGTATATTGGTGCGTTACCCAATGTCGGGAGAGTCAGTACTATGAAGAAAACCTTCAAGACAGATCCCAACCTGCTCGCCTTGATCGAAGAGCTCAAAGCGACCACCAGGGAGAACGGAGCTGCCATCTGGCGAGACATTGCTAAGAGACTTGAGAAGCCCAAGCGCAACTGGGCCGAAGTCAACCTCAGCAAACTCGAGAGGAACACTGAGGAGGGCGACGTCATCGTCGTTCCTGGAAAGGTGTTGGCAGCCGGCAACTTGAACAAGAAGATCACCGTGGCTGCTTACAGCTTCTCGGACAGCGCCAAAGCGGCCATTCTGAGCGCCGGAGGCAGAGATATGACCATCATGGAGCTGGTTTCTGAGAACCCCAAGGGCTCCAACGTGAAGATGATGAGGTGATTATGATGGTTACAATCATCGATGGTAAGGACCACATCCTTGGAAGGCTCAGCAGCG
>JBFWLS010000091.1:0-4479 GCA_050251995.1 Candidatus Methanomethylophilaceae archaeon | reverse complement strand
CGGCCATCCTCTCTCGCAGATCCTGACGCGAGGCCAGCACCAAGACCGCCAAGGCCAGGGTCACCCGCAACGGGTCCATGTACTCCATCCCACTTGCATGGGGGTTCATCCTAATAACCTTCACCTCCATCACATAAACATAAAATGAGGATACGTCCTACCGGATAGCATGCAGAGAAAGTTGTGGGTGGCCACGATAATCTTCCTGGCGTCCTTGCTCTTGATCCCTGTCGCCACCTCCGCAGGCTCAGTGAATGTGGTGGATGAGAACGACTTCCTGGAACAGGAGAGCATGGCAGGCGCTCAGGTGCAATGGTCATGGTACATCTACAACAACATCTCTTCCCCTGTTCACGTACAGGCACATCTGACCATATCCCAAGGAGCCGAAAACCTGGAGGCCTCTGGCATCAATCTTGGCGGTCAGGATAGTGTCGCCGCACAGATCGATCCAGGTGAGGGCTTGGATGCGATCCTCACCATGGATGTGAGTCGCCTGTCCTCCTCTGGCATCGTGCAGGCAACGGTGACTCTCACCGTGACTAATCTCTCCAACGTATCTATTACTGAGATCCATACCATGGATGTCACCCTACACATCACTTCCCTCTACTCCGGAGAGGACTCCTACAATCGCATAATGGGCATCTACGCCAACCCCTTACCTGCGCCATTGGATGGGCCGGTGGGGGCCTTGGCGGCAACATTGCTGATCTACGCTGCCATTGGTCTTATCCTCTACGCTGTCATACTTCCCTTCTTGCTGAGGAGAGAACTCTCCAGCAAGACCGCCTTCTACAACGAGACATTGAAAATCCTGAGGATCCCGACCCTTTTGCTGGTCATGGTATTCGGTATCGTGCAATGTTTTTCGATATTCGGTACGAAAGAAGCGACACTCATCACTGTGAACTCGGTGGCCAACATGCTGTACATAATCCTTGGTGCCAGGATTGGCTGGGCGTTGTACAAGATAGTGGCACGCCACCTCCTTGTCCGGTTCGGCTCCACCGGTCTGGTGAATGACGACCTGTCGCTGCTTCCGCTCCTGAACTGGATCGGTATTATGTTCATCAGTTTAGGGGCCCTCTCCGGCGTACTGTCTGTGCTGGGATTCGACATCATGGTCATCCTCACAGGAGCAGGCATATTGGGTCTGGCTATATCATTGGGGGCTCAGGACACCCTGAAGACCTTCTTCGCCGGCCTTTCCCTCCTGATCGAGCGTCCTTTCAAGGTGGGCGACCTCTTGCAGATGGAGGACGGAATCGTGGTGGAGGTAGTGAAAGTGGGTCTCCGCAGCACCACCTTCTTCAACACCTTCGACCCGCAGTACTTCATCATACCCAACGATGTCGTGGCCAACAGCAAGATTGTGAACGTCCTGCGTCCCGATCCTCGATACAAGGCCAAGGTGGAGGTGGGCGTGGCCTATGGCTCGGACATCGCCCTGGTGAAGAAGGCCATGCTGGAGGCAGCCATGGAGCACCCAGAGGTCTTGAAGACCCCAGACGAGATGCCGTTAGTGCGATTCATGGGTTTCGGGGACTCTTCCCTGAACTTCCGCTTATTCACTTGGGTCCCGGACTTCAATGATCACTACCGCATCCTGAGCGAGCTACGAGAGGCCATTGACGCCAAGTTCCGCACATATGGCATAGAGATACCTTTCCCACAGCGCGACCTGTGGATACGGGAAAAGAAGGAGAACGATGAGTGATACTGAGGATGCGATATGGGCCCGCCTGAAACAGATACCCTCCGGAAGGGTGTGCAGCTACGGTGACCTCGCCAACTCCATAGGTCGTCCGGGATACGCCCGGGCGGTGGGCAGACTCCTTTCCCGCAATCCGGAACCCATCATTGTTCCCTGCCACCGTGTGGTGCGTTCCGATGGCCGATTGGGTGGATACATGGGGGACCACAAGGGAGCCGAACGGAAGAAGGAGCTCTTGGAGGCGGAGGGTGTGGAGGTCGTGGAAGGATGGCTGCCTCGGTTCATGGACATCCGGTTCCAGGACTTCCCGCCCCTCTGAGGCTCAGTGCAGCACCGGCGGCGTGTATCGCTTCAAAAGAAGGGCGTTACCCACCACCGTGACGTCACTGAAGGCCATGGCTGCAGCGGCGGCTATGGGAGGGAGCATCACTCCCAGATATGGATAGAACAGTCCCGCTGCCAGAGGTATGCACACCACGTTGTAGATGAAAGCCCAGAACAAGTTCTGCTTCACCTTGGAGAAGGTCTTGTTGGAAAGCTGTATGGATGCCACGGCGTCCATGACGCTGTCCTTCACCAGCACGATGTCCGCGGTCTCCACCGCCACATCCGTGCCTCCACCCATGGCGATGCCGATATCGGCGGTGGCTAAGGCGGGGGCGTCATTGATACCGTCACCCACCATGGCCACGACGTCCCCGGAGGCCATGAGCGCTGCCACTGCAGCCGCCTTCTCCCCTGGAAGCACCTCGGCCATGACCTCCTCGATCCCCAGCTGCCGGGCGATGGACTCCGCGGTGGCCTTGCGGTCGCCACTGATCATGACGGAACGGATATTCATCCGTTTCAAGGCGGCCACCGCCTCCTTGGCATCAGGCTTCAAGGTGTCGGCTATACCCAAAACCCCCAATACCTGGCTCCCGCGGATGAGCACCATAGGGGTCTTCCCGGAATCCGCCAGGGAGTCCATCTCCCTCCGGGCTCGGTCCTCGCCGTCTTGCCCATTCAGGAGACGGTCGTTGCCCAACAGGTAATCCTCCCCTCTATGTTGGAACCCTATGCCTTGGCCAGGAAGGTTCTGGAATGCCTCTGGGTCCGGCACATCTCCTGCGGCCCGCAGTATGGCCTTGGCGATGGGGTGCTCCGAGCGTCTCTCACCCACAGCGGCAAGGCCAATTACATCCTCCTCATGGAACGGTATGACGTCAGTGACCTCCGGCGTGCCCATGGTCAGGGTCCCTGTCTTGTCAAAAGCCATGACCCTTACATTCCCTGCCACCTCCAAAGACTCGCCGTTCCGTATCAGGATTCCGTGCTCCGCCCCTTTACCAGTACCGACCATGATGGCCGTGGGGGTGGCCAGGCCCATGGCGCAGGGACAAGATATCACCATCACGGAGATGAAGGCCGTGAGGGAGAAGGCGAAACGGGTGTTATCGATGCTGAAGGCGAAGAATCCGAAGAAGTACCAGTAAAGGAAAGATATGGTGGCCACACCGATGACGATAGGCACGAAGTAGGCCGCCACTCGGTCGGCGATCCTCTGGATGGGGGCCTTGGATAGCTGGGCGTCCTCAACCAAGCGGACGATCTGTGAAAGCATAGTCTCCTTTCCTAGACGGGTGACTCGGGCTTGGAAGGTGCCGTTCAGGTTCAAGGTCCCACCGAAGACCTCTCCTCCCTGCCTCTTGTCCACTGGCACGCTCTCGCCTGTGAGCATGGATTCGTCCACGGTGGAGAGACCTTCCACTACCTGCCCATCCGTGGGTATCTGTTCCCCTGGACGAACCACGAATAAGTCATCATCACGCAAGTCCTCTACGACTATGGACTCTTCCTTGCCATCGCGGACCACGTTGGCGGTGCGCGGCTGTAGCCCCATGAGCTTGCGCAGGGCTTCTGAGGTCCCCCTTTTGGCATACATCTCCAGGTATTTTCCTGACAAGATGAGCAGGATGATCATGGCCGAGGCCTCGAAGTAAACCATCACATCCCCGAAAAAGGAAGGGACGAAAGTTACCGCAGTGCTGTATAAGTAAGCGGCGGACGTCCCCATGGCCACCAAGGTGTCCATGTTGGCGGTGCGGTTACGCAGGGCGGACAACATACCAGTATAGAACTGGCGCCCGCAGTACAACTGTACCGGAGTGGCCAAGAGGAAGAGCATGTAATGCTGTTGCACCATGCTCAAACCGAACGTCAGATCGGTCATCATGAAGAGCATGCTCAGGACCATGCAAGGTATCCCGAAGATCGCCGCCACCAGTATGAAGCGCCGCTGCTGTGCCATCTCCTGTCGGTAGAACTCCTCTTCCTCCTCCGTTTCGGCCACGGAGAAACCCATCTCCTCCACCCAGGCCTCTATCCTAGCAGGGTTGACGAGACGAGGGTCGTAGTCCACAACGAGCTCAGATGTGGAGAGATTCGCACTTACGGACCTGATTCCTTCCCTGGCACCCATGCCCTGCTCCAAACCACGGACGCAGGAGGCGCAGTCCATTCCATCTATTATAAGCCGCAGCCGAGCCCAATGTACTTGGAATCCAGCGGAGACGACCGCCCCCTCGATGTCGTCCAAGTTCACCTCATCTGGGATGAATCGCACATTCAGGGTGTCTGTGGACAAATTCACCGATGCCTTCTCCACCCCGAGCAGACCACCAACAGCATCCTCCACCTCCTTGGCACAGTGGGAACAGGTCATCCCAGCAATGGTTAGGTTCCTTTCCTCCGGCATACAGCAACTATCCTTTAAATTCGTA
>JBFWLS010000090.1:0-4497 GCA_050251995.1 Candidatus Methanomethylophilaceae archaeon | reverse complement strand
CCGCACCCTGGAGTTGCACTTGCCACCGGGATGTACCCTGGAGGTAGGAGGGGAAGCAGGGAGTGTGGAATCCCTCAGCATCCGTTGTTACTATGAAGGGAGGCTATTGGGAACCCGGTACATGGAGTCCCACAGCATATCCTTGCTGACGGATACGCCCCTGATCCTGGAAGGGGACCCCGTCCTTGTCCTCCAAAGCTTGCAACGGGATGAACAGGCCACTGTGGGGTTGAGCGTCAGATGATGGAGTTCACCCTCTCCCGGGTGGTGATGGCTGTCTGTGGTCTCATGGTCATGGCTGCGGTGGTCGGTCCTTTCAGCAACATACTGGAGAATCGTACCGATGCGGCAGGTCTGGAGGCTGTAGATTCTATCACTGTGCTCTTCGACACCTTGTCAGAGAAGGGTGAAGGGACCAGTTACTTCCTGCGATGCAGTGACCTCCTGCCCTCTTCGCAATGGCACTTGGTCCTGGAAGGTCGGAAGGTCACCCTCTTCCAAGGGGACCGCGCCTACATATCATATGCCGAAACTGAGTTGACGGAAGCCAGCTTGGTGTTGGGATACAACGATGTCTTGGCAGTCACCGTGGTAGATGGCCCGCGGCTTCATTTGCAGAAGGTTTCCGAGACCTTCGCCAGTGCGTCCATAAGCCTATGCATGTCATCACAGTCGTTGTAGATGTAAGTGGAGGCGCGAGCGCATCCGTTGATGCCGTGGGAAAAGAAGTACGGATGGGCGCAGTGCATGCCAGAGCGGATGAGCACTGCCGCCATCTCATCTATCATCATGGCCACATCATGGGATCCCAGGCCAGGAAGGTTGAACGAGAATATGCTGCTCCTCTCCCTGGGCTCGTCAGGACCTAAGATAGAGATTCCAGGGATGTCCTCCAAACGTTGTTGTACCACCTGCTGCAGGCGATGCTCGTGGTTCCTGACCTCATCCATGCCCAACTCTACAAGGTAGTCCAGAGCGGCAGCGGTCCCAATAATGCCGGAATAGTTGGCCAATCCCGCTTCGAACCTGTCAGGGACGGGGGCCAGGTGGACTTTGTCATAGTCGGCCCTTCCTACGGTGCCTCCCCCCAGCATCAATGGTTTCAGGCTCTGCAGGCAATCCTCCTTGCCGTATAGGACTCCGACCGCAGAGGGCCCCAGCATCTTGTGGGCCGACAAGGCGTAGAAATCAACGTTTGAATGGATGACGTCCACCGGCATATGCGGTGCGGCCTGAGCCCCGTCTATCAACACCATGGCGCCGTGGTCATGAGCGATTTCCGTGACTTCCTTCACCGGGATGGAAGTGCCGGTTACGTTGCTGGTATGAGCCATGGACACCAGTCGTACGTTCTTCTGGAACGCATCCTGGTAAGCATCCAGGTCGAAGCGACCGCCTTCACCCGTTGGTACTATCACCCTTTTCAGGCCATGGTTGTCACGCAGATCCACCCAGGGGGCATGGTTTGAGTTATGTTCCAGATCGGTGGTCATCACCGCATCCCCTCGTCTCCACTTTATGCCTCTGGCCACCAAGTTGATGGATTCCGTGCAGTTCTTAGTGAAGATGATGTTGTTGGGGTTTTTCGCTCCCAAGAACGAGCACATGCTCTCACGGGAGCGGTCCACCTGCACAGAGACTCGAGTGGCCATGCGGTGGACGCTGCGACCCCCGCAAGCCGGATAATCCTGGTAGTACTCTGTCACCGCATCGATTACGCATTGCGGCCGCAGTGTCTGACAGGCACTGTCCAGATAAACCAGGTCACCGTGGCGAAGAGCGGGGAAATCCTTCTTGATGCGGGAGACATCCATTGGGTGGGCCATCTTTTTCGTCCTTTTTGATGTTTCCCCCCGCAATCATTTCTAATAGGTCGTTCATGCATTCCAAGGAAGTTAAGATGAGAATCGTCTATTTTGACAACAGCGCCACCACCCGGATGGATTCCCAGGTTTTGGAAGCCATGATGCCTTTCATGACTGAGGAGTACGGGAACCCCAGTAGCCTGCATTTCTTGGGAGATGCCGCCGCGATAGCCTTGCGGGAAGCCCGTAAGACTCTGGCCAGAGCCCTTAATTGTCGTCCCACCGAGATCTACTTCACCTCCTCAGGGACGGAGTCAGACAATATAGCCCTGCAGGGTACGGCTCTGGCCAATGGGAGGCCGGGGGACCGCATTATCACATGCGCCATAGAGCACTCTGCCATACTGGCCACAGCCGAGCATCTACGTGAGTTGGGGTTCGAGGTTGTGATACTCCCGGTGGACGAAGACGGGATGGTGGACCCAGAAGACCTGGAGCGGAGCATCAACGACCGCACGGTGCTGGTGTCCATCATGGCCGCCAACAACGTTGTGGGTAGCATCCAGGACATCCCGGCATTGGGCAGCGTCTGTCGTGACCATGGCGTACTGTTCCATACCGATGCTGTGCAAGGATTCGCCAAGATGAATCTGGACGTGCAGGTCATGGGTATAGATATGTTGTCTGTCTCCGCACACAAGTTCCATGGCCCCAAGGGAGTGGGTGCGCTGTATGTTCGGGATGGCGTGCATCTGAAGCCCATCTTCTATGGTGGCGGGCAGGAGGCCAACCTCCGACCGGCGACGGAGAACGTACCTGGCATCGTGGGCATGGGGAAAGCGGTGGAACTGGCAATGTCTGGGAAAGAGGGGGACATCCGCCGGATGACCGCGGTCCGGGACCACATAATCGATCGGGTCCTCGCTATGGATGGTATAATGCTCAACGGTCCCCGTGAGAAGAGGCTGTGCAATAATGTGCACATCCGTTTCCCTGGGATATCTGGGAAGGAGGTGGTGTTCGCCATGAGCGACCTGGGGGTGGCCGTCTCCACTGCTTCCGCCTGCACGGCGGAGAGTGTGGAACCATCGCATGTGCTCACGGCCATGGGTATCGCACCAGAGGAAGCACTCTCCGTGCTCCGTGTCAGCCTCTCTCGTTTCAGCACCATGGAGGAGGCGGACTACTTCCTAGAATCGCTCTCCCAGGTGATGGAAAGGCTATGGGGGGCAAAGTAGTTTAATCCGCGTCCCCTCATACGGTGGAGGACATGACATCCTTGAAGGTGAACATCGCTGGTCTGCGCCTGAAGAACCCCAGCATGGTGGCATCAGGCATCATGGACGAGACCGGGGATTCCATGTTGCACATGATGGAATGCGGTGCCGGGGCCGTGGTGACGAAATCCATAGGCCTGGAGCCTAGGGATGGACACGGCAACCCTACCCTGGTGGAACTGGAATACGGATACATCAACTCCATGGGACTCCCAAATCCGGGCATAGACGCCTTCGCGGAGGAGATGGGGATAGCAGTCAGGGGAGGAGTCACTGTGATAGGTTCGATCTTCGCCTCCAGCGAGGGGGATTTCGCTGTCTTGGCAGGGAGGATGGAAGACATGGGGGCCTCTGCCGTGGAACTCAACCTCAGCTGTCCTCATGCTAGTGGATATGGCATGGAAATAGGCATCGACCCCGTGGTGGTCAAGGCCATAGTGGCTTCGGTGAAGGACGCCACCTGTATCCCTGTATTTTCCAAACTCACGCCTAACACACACCGTCTGGTGGACATCGGCAACGCCGTGCAGGAGGCGGGCGGAGACGGAGTGGTGGCCATCAACACCCTGAAGGCCATGGCAATTTCACCTGAGTTCGCCCGCCCCGTTCTCCGCAACGGCTTCGGAGGCCTTTCCGGTCCAGCCCTGAAGCCAGTGGGGGTGCGGGCCATTTTCGACCTCCATTCCGTCCTGGACATCCCCCTGGTAGGCGTGGGCGGCATCGAGACTTGGAGGGACGCAGCGGAGTACATAATGGCTGGTGCCAGCGCTTTCCAGGTGGGTAGTGCGGTAGGCCGCAAGGGTCCTAGGGTACTCCAAGAGATATGCAATGGCCTTGAGGATTTCATGCGTCGACATGGGTATGCTTCCGTGCAAGACATGATGGGGGTGGCGCATGAATGAGACATTCCTGATCAAAAGGATCCGTAAGGAATCCTCAGACGTGATGTCCATTTTCTTCGATTGGGAGGCGGAGGCTCGGCCCGGGCAGTTCGTCATGGTCTGCATACCCGGAGTGGACGAGGTGCCCATGTCTCTTTCCAGCATAGGTCAGGAGAAGAGCATATCCGTCAAGGCGATCGGAGAGACTACGCGTCTGTTGCATACTCTACGCGAAGGCGATCCCATCAACATCCGTGGTCCCTATGGAAATGGCTTCCAAACCCAGGGAAAGCTACTGATTATCGGTGGCGGGGTAGGGATGGCGGCCATGATGCCTTTGCTCCGTCTTACAGGTGCAGACCTGGTCATGGGGGCCAGGAAAGAGGACGAGTTGGTGTTCCTGGACGAGTGCCAACACCTGAGCCAGAACGTACGTGTCTCTACCGATGACGGCAGCGCTGGCTTCCATGGCAATGCCGTGCAGCTGATGAACCAGGTCTTGGATGAGGAGAGCTATGATATGGTGGCCGCTTG
>JBFWLS010000089.1:0-4540 GCA_050251995.1 Candidatus Methanomethylophilaceae archaeon | reverse complement strand
CAATAATGCTAAATAGGCAAAATTCAAAAAACATAAAGAGGTATATTTCACCTGACCATAAGTGGTCAGAGCATTTTTAACGTATAATTCATTACATTATACCCTAACATCTATTGGACATATTATTTAAGCATAACATTAGGGTATACATTTTAAAATATACGTTATACGGTATTATTAAATATCCAAGAATCACTGCTGGGATTCATGGTGAAGCGCTCGGAATATGACCAATGGGTTCAAGACTGGATTGCAGCCGAGAAGGCCAAAGGCCGAGAGTGTTTCGACGTTAAGAAGGTCGTAAATTCTTATTACGTGTACTATCAGACCACTCGCTACAACGCCGAGACCAAAAAGAGGGAGAAGGTTTCCGCCTACATCGGCAAGCTGGTGGAAGGAAAAGGCCTGGTGGAGCCCATGAGCAGATTGGAGGAGAAGGACATCGTCAGCTCCGCCCGTTACGGTCTGGGTATCGATACCGGTGGCACCTACACAGATGCGGTCATTGTGGACCTGGACGACTATTCCGTCATGGCCAAGAAGAAGTCCCCCACGACTCATGACGACCTCTCCATAGGGCTCTACAAATCCGTGGATGCCGTTCTAGCGGCCACGGATATCGACCCGTCCGAGATCACCATGGTAGGCATATCCACCACCCTGGCCACAAACTCCGTCCTAGAGGGCAGGGGTGGAGAGGTGGGTCTGATATTCATCGGTTGGGATCCCATGATACCTGGCACCTACGGGGAGAAGAAGCAGGCCTATGTGCGAGGAGGCTACGACGTGCGCGGCCGTGCCCTAGACTCCCTCAACCTGGAGGAGATCACTGCCGCCATAGAGGATGTATCACAAGGAGTGGATGCCATCGCCATTTCCGGTCTCTTCGCTACTGTCAACGCTTCCCAGGAGCGGAAGGTGAAAGAGCTGGCAATGAAACTCACTGACTTGCCCACCGTGGCCGGCCATGAGCTCTCTGCCTCCTTGGGTATCGAACTAAGAGCGGAGACCGCGGTGCTTAACGGAAAGCTCATCCCGGTGGTGAGCAAGTTCTTCCACGACGTGGAGCAGACATTCAAGATGAAAGGCATCAACGCCCCCATCATGGTCTACAAGGGGGACGGCTCGGTGATGACCTTGGAGAAGGCCAAGATGTATCCCGTGGAAACCATCCTCTCCGGTCCGGCCGCCAGCTCTATGGGTGGGAAGTTGCTCTCTGGCAAGGACGACTGCATAATTGTGGATATCGGGGGGACGTCCACGGATATCGCCGTGGTGGAGGAAGGATTCCCCCAGGTGAAGTACGAGGGAGCCGAGATCGGCGACTGGCGCACCCGTGTCAAGGCGGTGGACATGTACACAGTCGCATTAGGCGGGGATTCCCGTATAACCATGGACAAGAACCGCTTCCGCTTCGGTCCCGAGAGGGTCATCCCCCTATCCACGTTCTCGAAGCAGCATCCAGAGATCGTCCCCCGAATCATGCACAACAACATACTGGACTACTATCATGTGAATGACAACCGTAAGGAGCTCCCTCTTACAGAGCGGGAGGCCAAGGTCCTAAAAGCCATGGTCGGAAAGGGGCCGCTAAGCTCCATGGACGCCATGAATGCCGTGGATGGGCTCTGGGCCATCAAAGAGGAGCTGCGTTCATTGACCCAGAAGGGATTCATCTCCCAGATATCTTTCACTCCCACGGACGTCATGGTATTCCTGGGGATGTTCCAGAGCGGCAACCCCGAGGGAGCGCGAGCGGGGGTGCACGCTGTGGCGGAACGTCTGGGCATGACGGAATTGCAGGCGGCCACCCTCATCATGGACGAGCTACGAATAAAGGTGGCGGAGGCGGTGCTGACGAAAATGCTCAACGACAGCATGGACGGATGGCAGTGCCGGGAGACATCCATGTTCCTGCGCCGCATGGCCTCCCTGGACAAAAGGGGGCCCTTCAAGATCAAAGCGAACATGGACATCCCTATCGTAGGCATCGGCGCCCTCTCCCGCTTCCTGATGTGCGACATCGGAGAGCGTCTAGGCACGGAGGTGCTCCTGCCCGAGGACAATGATGTGGGCAACGCCATCGGTGCCGTTTCCAGTCGTATCGTGGAATCACTATCGGCAACCATCACCCCCACCAGCGACTTCCGTTACAAGGTGGACATACCCTATCTTGGTCCGACATACCATTCTCGTATCGAGAGCGCGGTATCGGCAGCCAAGAGCAGTCTGGAAGGCTTCCTGGAGAAGGAGGTTAAGAAATACGGCGGCCGCAACATCGTCACCTCTTCCAAGGTCAAGACCTACACTGCCACCGAAGGTGGCGTGGGCGATTGGCAGGAAGAGGCGTTGGCGAGGACGGTGAACTTCATAGAGGTGCAGTCCCGGGCCGTGGGGGACCCACCGGAGGTGCTCTGAGATGGCGGAGATCTTCGACTGCAGGCGATTCCATGGACATGGATGGCCAACTTCGCGCGGGTGCCCCGCGCATCAAAGTGGCGGTCATCCTCTCCATCAGGGCCCCCATACTCACCGCCAAGATTTTTAGGCGCCTACTTCTTTTAAAACCTGGATGCGTACTGGGACGTGGTCCTGTACAACCCTTTTATCGGTCAGAGTGGAGCGGGAATGGATACTGCCATCTACCTCGTTCGTTTCGCCCTGCCAATCCTCTTCCTGGGGCGCGAATGGCTTCATACCCGCATCTGGGTAGGTTCAATACAGATCGGGGGGCATCCATATGTCCATGATGCCATGGTGATTCAACCCACACCCCAATGGCGGCATGCTGAATGATCCGGAACGATCGATCT
The DNA here is from genome assembly GCA_050251995.1 of Candidatus Methanomethylophilaceae archaeon. Lineage (GTDB taxonomy): Archaea > Thermoplasmatota > Thermoplasmata > Methanomassiliicoccales > Methanomethylophilaceae > JAQUUA01. The sequence goes on along the minus strand of JBFWLS010000089.1, from coordinate 1,727 downwards.
CATGAGGGCCTGTTGCCACGAACCCGAAGCAGCACCGACCAGTTGATGGCCTGCACTAGACGGCTCTGGGCCCAATAACCCAAGGCGGATAGAACCAGGGTAAGGATGACTGTTACAGCTATCGCTGGTCCCACCTCAGCATCGAAATAGCCTGCCAGTTGGAATACGGCCAAAATGATGGCCGCAGCCACGGCCTCATCATACAATCCCACGTTCTTCTTCAAGCTGTCCAGTATCCCTTTGTAAGCAGCCAATCGGTTATCAGGCTCCACCACCAGGTCGATGGTCTTTTCATAATGGGTAGATAGCAGCTCCACATCCCTTTTCACATTCAGCTCGGGGTCCTTCCGTTCCCTCACCCAATGGAAGGTCAGGTAGCCTAGGGCCACTCTAGCAATGAACATGGGTAATGATTTGACCATAAGGACTACGGCGGCGATGAGCACACCCAGGAGTATGTCGTTGACTGTGAACAACAAGAAGTCGACCTCCTCACATTATGTGTCTATGACATATTAATCCAGTGACAATAAGATGTGACGTCCTATGATGCTATTCAAAGACATATGTTCGATATAATCTGGGAAACATCATATAGTGGCCTCGATGATTCCTCTCGCGTCCTTGTCTTAGGATATCCAAGGAGACCAGATGATTACCGAAGATGAGAATTTTAATCAGGAAGCGGGGCAGAATCTGATGATGTGTCTCATCATGACCTCCTTGGAGATGCTGGCTCTTATAGGTTTGGCGCTCTTTGTGCTCAATGTCGTGGACCTGACGGTCTTCGCTCTGATGGTGGTCATGACAAACCTAGTTCAACTGGGATTCTATAAGATGCTGAGAAAGAGATCGACGGATTTGATCAGTAGAGCCACGGAACAGAATGTGGCCATCCTCAGGGGATCCGCCCGACCCTTGGACCTGAACGAAATCATGGACCTGGAGGCTCACAACTGTTCTCAACTGCGCGTATTCGATGTCATATGCTTGGTCAGCTTCATCTCTCCTTGGTTCTTCTTCCTGGCCGGTCTTCTGATAGGTCAACTCTGAGTCCAGACACTTCCTCAAATCAAGAATCAAGTAATTCCAGGACTTTTCTTTTCTGTTCCTGGAACTCCTCATCCGTCAGGGCTCCCTCTTGGTGCAACCTATGCAATCTCTCCAAAAGATCCACGGTATCGTTTTCCTCCCCTTTCTTGCAGGAGCCTTGAATCTCCTCCATGAACCCTGTGGCCAGGACGCCGGTAGGGATGGCGAACATGGCGATGCCCAGGATGGCTACGAACCCTCCCAATAACTTGCCCAAAGGAGTAATGGGATAGATGTCGCCGTACCCTACGGTGGTCAGGGTAGCGATGGCCCACCACATGGTTGAAGGTATGCTATCGAAAGCATCCGGCTGCGCGTCATACTCCACATGGTACATGAGGCTTGATGAAAGGACCAGAAGAATCAACAGGATTACGAACGCCGAAACCAGGATCTCCTTGTTCTTCACCACCGTCCTGTAGATCATGGACAGGGCGGAAGAGTAACGTGCCAGTTTGAACAGCCGGAAAAGACGGAAAAGCCTCAATATGCGCAGGAAGCGGAGGTCCAAGGCGAATATGAATGGCAGGTAGAATGGCAGAATGGCCAAGAGGTTGATGATAGCCATGGGGGTGCGGGCGTAACGCCATCGGCCGCTGATTGCTCCTTGGTAAAAGGGATCCTCTGGAATAGTC
>JBFWLS010000088.1:0-4592 GCA_050251995.1 Candidatus Methanomethylophilaceae archaeon | reverse complement strand
TTGGATGTATATACCAATAGATAAAGCTAGCCCAAACGTTGTTTCTTTGGGTTCTTTGGGAAAGGATCTGGACATCCTAATCCCATTCTTCCGGTTCCAAGTGGCACATCCTGCGCTCGCACTCCCGTTCTCGGAATGTCTGCACGATGTCGTCCCTGAAGTTCCGTTGGAAGTAATTGAAGTAGATGAAGGAGTAGATCAAGGATAGACAGACCGTGAAAATGAAGTAACCCATGTATATGAAGGCCACCAATGATAGGTCGTCCACTAGGTAAAAGACCAGTCCCACCAAGAGGAAGACCACACCTAAGGCCATGAAGCCCTGGTACAAGCGCTTCTTCATGCCCTTCCATATGTAGTAGTCCTTGGCTTGGCTTACTATCTTCGCCCCCAAATCCTTGGTGATGGACCAAGGGATGATGAAGACGGGGACGAAGAAGGTTATGATCATGCCGATTATCATCATCTCCCAGGCTTCCATCTCCAGGAGGAAGAATGGATTCAGGAAGATGTATGAGACGAGAATTATGGAGAACACCAACATGGCTTCTACCATGGAGCGGAACGAGTCCTGAGGGAAGCCCCCATGGCTGTACGCTGGCTCCAGCTCCACCCCTTTTATGTCTATGACGGCGGGTATATCGAAAACCCAGATGTTGCCTTTCATCCTCCATTCGTCGTTGCCATCGTTGCGCACGTGCTCCAAGGAATGCAGGATGCGAACCATGTAATGGCGGAAATAAGCAACGATGACCCCTATGACACCGAAGCCCGCGGTGGTGACCACCAAGAATGAAAAGAGAAGCTGCAGGAATATCAACCCCATATCCGAGAATAAATCCCCCGTGGGTGGGAATATCACCACTCGGCTGATGGAACGGATCTGCATATGGTAAATCATCACCAAGACCGTAGCCAAAGCAATCAGGCACAGCGACCATGTCAGCACGACCCGATTGCGTTTACGTTTGTTATGGCGCATGCAGAACATCACGTAAGTGCCCAAAATTGAGAATGCCGGCACATAAGGTATGCAGATATAGAGAAGAAGCGTCCCCATGCGGTCCGGAGGCTGCATCACTATAAGGATTAGGGATGCCAGAATGCACAATGGAACAAGGATCATCAGGGCTTTACGGATCTGATGGTCGAGTCTGCATCTTCCTTGCATATCCAGAATATCATTCCCATCGTACATCCTCATAAATACACCTCTGGTAGGGCAGGCCCATCCATCCCGAACATGGATTGGAGTGACTTAAGGATTATCTCGGCTCGGCATGTCAAACTGGGCAATGTTTATCTATTGATGATAGGATGAACAGGGATATGGAGGAAAATGCTGGATTGAAGAACTGGGGATACTCCCGAGCTGATGTGGAAGAGAGACGCCGGTCGTTGGAGTCCTTGACTGGTGCCGATCTGCAACATATCTCCGCTTATTCCTTCGACCCGGTCTTGGCGCAGAAGAACATCGAGAACATGATTGGAGTCACCCAGGTCCCCTTGGGTTACTGTGGCCCCCTGCCTTTGGATGGAGAGCACGCCCGAGGGGATATCTACGTACCCTTGGCCACCACAGAGGGGGCGCTATTGGCCTCCGTAAATCGTGGTTGTGCGGTCATAAGGAAATCTGGTTCAGTGAAGGCGAGGATATTCCATGATGCCATGACTCGCTCACCGGTTATGCGGGTCAGGGACATCTCTCATGCACAAGAGGTCATGGGGTGGGTATCCACACATATGGACAGTATAAGCGCCGAGGTGGCCGAGACTACCTCGCACGGACGCCTTTTGGATGTGCTCTGCCTTCCGAACGGTCGCAATCTTTTCCTACGCTTCTCATATCATACCGCTGACGCCATGGGCATGAACATGGCTACCATCGCAACCGAAGCCGCATGCAGATTGATCGAGGAGGAAACGGGGGCATTGATGGTGTCCGTATCTGGCAACGTATGCTCGGACAAGAAGCCGGCAGCTATCAATCAGATACTCGGTCGTGGGAAGACTGTCCTGGCCGACCTTATTGTTCCTGCAGAGGTCGTGGAACAGGACCTGCATTGTAGCGTGGAAACCTTGGTGGAGACCGCAGAGAGGAAGAACCTTGTAGGCAGCCAGATGGCTGGCTTGCTGGGTGGCAATGCTCATGCCGCGAACATGATTGCTGCCTTGTATATAGCTACTGGCCAGGACCCCGCCCAGGTAGTGGAGGGCAGCCTCACAAGCACCCTCTGCGAGAACGTTGAAGGGCAGCTATATATATCTGTCCGTTTGCCCGCCGTGGAGGTGGGGACGGTGGGAGGAGGCACCCGCCTCCCTTGTCAATCTGAGGCTCTGCGGATGATGGACTGCCTAGGCGCTGGCAAGGCACCGAAGCTGGCAGAGATAGTGGCCGCCACGGTACTAGCGGGGGAGCTCTCTACCTTAGGGGCACAGGCTGCGGGTCACCTGGGAAAGGCACATGGTGAGCTAGGTCGCTGAGATTCACCCAGGTGATAGTTTTATTATACGCTCTCGCATTTCATAGGGCTATGCCCGTGATAAACTTCAACTATCATGACCTCTGCCAGTTGCTGGGGGAGGAAGTCCCGCGACAGGTTCTCATAGAGAGGATACCAATGATGGGCGCGGACATGCATGATATGGAAGGCGATGAGGACGAGATGTCGGTGGAGTTCTTCCCCGACCGTCCAGACCTGTTCTCCGTCGAGGGTCTGGCTCGGTCCTTGCGAGCCTTCCTTGGTCTGGAGATGGGCATGCATGAGTACAAAACAAAGGAGACGGACATCATTGTGGAGGTGGACGAAAGCGTCCTGGATGTTCGACCTTATATCGTCTGTGCCGCGGTCTTTGATGTGGATATAGACGACCGCTTCATCCGCTCCCTGATGGAGGTGCAGGAGAAGCTTCACACCACCATAGGTCGCAAGCGCGCCAAGGTGGCTATAGGCGTCCATGACCTGGACAAGGTGACGCCCCCGTTCCGTTACTTAGGGGCCAGGCCGAAAGGGATACGCTTCGTGCCTCTGGGCAAGGAGGAGGAGTGGGATCTGGCGGAGATCCTAGAGAACCATGAGAAGGGCCAGGATTTCTCATCTCTGCTGATGGGTAAAGAAAGGTACCCTATCATTCTAGATTCCAAGGGCGAGGTCCTTTCCTTCCCGCCTATCATCAACGGCCGTCTTACCACCGTCACCGAGGCCACCAAGAATATCTTCATTGACGTCACTGGAACGGATCACAAGACCGTACAGGGGGCACTCAACATACTTGTAACTGCCTTGGCAGAAAGAGGAGGCTCCATAGGCAGCGTCGCTATCAGAGGCGCCTATGAAGAGTTACATCCTGATCTGGAGCCCGGCTATTGGGAGCTCTCTGCCTCCGATTGTCGCCGTCTCCTCAGCCCATCCTTGAAGGACGAGGACATGGTGCAGGCATTATGGAGGATGGGATTTGATGCCCAGGCCCATAACGGAACCATCCGGGTCTTGGCTCCTAGCACTCGTTTGGACTTGTTACACTCAGTGGACCTCATGGAGGATGTGGCCATTGGCTATGGTTTCGAGCGCTTCGGTGGCCCTTCCACGACCGGACAGACCGTGGGAAGCCTCCTTCCGGCCACCCGCGCCTCTGAGAGGCTAAGAGAGGTAATGACCGGACTCGGTTATATGGAGGTGACCACACTCGTTCTGAGCTCTGAGAAGGAGGAATTCCTCCTCAGCGGACTGCCCGAGGATGATGTGGTGACCATCAAGAACCCCATCACGGAAGATCACACCTGTCTGCGTCGGCATCTCATGCCCAGCCTGTTGCGCATACTGAAGAGGAACAAGCACCGCGATCTGCCCCAACGCATCTTCGAAGCCGGGGACGTCTTGGTCTCGGGTAAGAGATGCCACCACCTCGCCGGCCTCAGTATCCATGCAAAGGCTTCGTTCACGGAACTCAAATCCGTGGTGGAATCCCTATTGCGGGAGATGGACGTCCCATACTCCATACGTCCTTCCGATGTTGGCTGCTTCGTCCCTGGCCGGGGGGCGGACATTATCTACGATGACCATGTGGTGGGATTCTTCGGCGAGTTGGCCCCTCAGACCATTGTGAACTTCGGTCTCGGCTATCCCGTGGCAGCCTTTGAGCTGGAAACCATGGATCTTCTGGGAAAGAAAGGTGACGCCATATTCTGATGGCGGGTTCAAATTATATATCACGAAGCGATAGCTCTGAATGGCAGAGGTGGCTGAGCCTGGACCAAGGCGCCGGTCTTGAAAACCGGTGGCGTCACGCCTCGGGAGTTCGAATCTCCCCCTCTGCGCCATCCCTTTTCACTTAATGCTTTACCGTTAAAAGGCAGTAAATCGGGGGTTATCTTTGAACAAACAGCACGATAACATCATATCGTTGCCCGGCGATGACCTGCCCATGACGGACGACTTGGAGCTCCAGAGGATCCCTTCTTTCACTCTCCCTGATGAGAATGGTGAGATGTTCGATGATGGGATGCTACGCGGACTACGTTGGGTCCTTTACTTCTTTCCAAATGCCGGCACTCCAGGATGCACTCAGGAGGCATTGGACTTCACTTCCTT
>JBFWLS010000087.1:0-4610 GCA_050251995.1 Candidatus Methanomethylophilaceae archaeon | reverse complement strand
AGAGACCCTCTTGCCGATTAGCTCGGAGCCTTCCGGGACCCTTATCTCGGTTATGTAGTCGTTGATGTTGGCGATCAGTTCTCCCTTTCCCGCATTCTCCCGGGTTGGAAGCAGCCTCCAGCCCACTAGGAGCATGAACAACAGCCCCACCACCGTCACGGAGATGCCCACGGAGGCCAGGTCGAACATGCCGAACGGTTCGGAGTAGTAATCGGCACGGGCCATGCCGATGATGATGTTCGTGGGGGAGCCGATGATGGTTATCAGCCCTCCCAGGAGGGAACCGAAAGCCAGTGGCATCAGGTAGAGGGAGGCCGGCTTCTCGGATTTCCGGGACAGGCCGATGGCCACCGGTATGAGGATGGCCACTGCCGCGATGTTGTTCATGAACGCGGAGAGGATGGTCACGGCTGTGGTGAGGACGGAGAGCTGCACCAGGAAGTTGTCGCCCACTTTGGACACCGCCTTCCCGATGACATCCACCAAACCAGCGTTCTGCAGGCCCCTGCTAACCACCAGAACCGCCGCCACCGTGATCACTGCCGGGTGTCCGAACCCGGCAAAGGTGTCCTCAGGTGCTATGACGCCCGCGACAGTGAGGATGAGGAGGGCGACCAGAGCCACCACATCGTAGCGCCATTTGTCCACAATGAATAGGAAGAACATCCCTAGGAGGACCAAGAAGAATATTATGAGGTCGGAGTTGCTCAGGATATCGTCAATGGAAAGGGCCATCCTAAAACATGTCCACAAGGGACTTCCAGGGATATAACGTTAAGTGGAAGGGAACGAGCACACTTCGACAGCGGAACCGTCTCCATGTCGTCTCACCGCGTCTCCATGAAATCATCCGAGTCAAGATATAGAGATTCCAACTGGTCCCGGGTCTGGGCGTCTGGTGACCACATGCTGCGGTCGATGGCCTCCAGGAGGCGGCCGGTCATGTGTCGCATGGCGTAGGGGTTGTTCTCGTTGATCCACTCCTGCACCTGCTCATCGAAGAGGAAACGCTCTGCCAGGGTCTGGTACATCCAAGGCTCCATGACGTCCGCCGTGGCCCCCCAGGCGAAGGAGTAATCAACCAGGGACGCCAGCTCCTGCACTCCTCGATAGCCGTGACGCATGAGCCCCTGCAACCATTTGGGATTCATGACCCGGCTGCGGAAGATGAAGCGGCTCTCTTCCGCGGTGCTTCTGAGCCGGGTGCGTTCCGGGTCGGAGCTGTCGCCGATGAAGGAGGACGGGGCTTCCCCTCTCGCAGAACGGACGGCGGCGATCATCCCTCCATGATAGACGAAGTCGTCATCGTTGTCCAACATATCCAGCTCCCGAGTGCAGTGGTTCTTGACCGTCACCTCTACATGCGAAAGGCGCTCCTGGAAGAGGCCGTCCATGCGCTCCCCGCGACGGGTGCCACCGTAGGCGTGACAACCCCAGTTCACGAAAGCCTTCCCCAGGTCCTCGACGTCCGTCCATTGGGAGCTCTCTATCATCTCCCCCACCCCTCCACCGTAAGTGCCGGGAGGGCAGCCGAACATCCTCACCTTGGCGCGGGAACGGGCCTCGGCCTCACCCACACCTCGGCGCAATGATTCCACGATCTCCTGCTCTAGATGCTTACAGATGTAGTTCTTTTCTGGGGACTCGTCCAAGGCAGAAACCATCTCCACTCCCTGGTCGATGAGGTCCATGAGATGTGGGAATGTGTCCCGGAATAGGCCACTGATGCGTAGCGTGACGTCGATTCGTGGCCGTCCCAGCTCCGACAAGGGGATGACCTCGATGCCGGTGACCTTGCTACCGTCCGTGGACCATTGTGGGCGCAGCCCCATGAGCCACAGCACATAGGCGATGTCGTCCCCTCCGGTCTTCATGGTGTCGGTGGCGAAAACTACCATTCCCACGCTTTCTGGGTAGCGCCCGTTCTCGCTCACATGCCTTGTGATCATCTTGTCCGCCATGTCCCGGCCCACATCCCAGGAAGGAGGGGTGGGTATCGAGGCTGGATCGATGGAATAGAAGTTCCTGCCACTGGGCAGGAGGTGGGAGTTTCCCCGGGTGGGGACGCCGCTGGGGCCGGGGAGGACATAGCCGCCATTCAGGGCATGCAACAGACCCTCGGTCTCCATGGACGTCTCTCTTAGCGCAGGCACTATTCGTTCGCAGACGTGCTCGCAGACCTCCTTCAAGGCCCCGACGGAACCGTGTCTTGGCTCCATGGCCGTTAGGCAGGCATGCCAGCGGTAACCGAGCGACCTCCAGCTACGCAGCAGCTCTATGCACTCCTCTTCCACATCATCCAGCCAAGCCCCGTTCGGGCGGCCATCGGTTGGGTGAGGGCAGGAAGGGCTTTGAAGGAGCTCCTGCAGGTCGCAACCCATGGATTGGGACACCGCTTCCCGCAAGGAGGGGATGGAACCGCTCCGCAACCGGGTCAAGGAATACACCATCTCATCCAGCAGATCGCCTTCCGGCATGCATCCCAGAATGTGCAGTCCGTCTTTGATCATGGCGTCCTTGACCTCGTTCAGATAATCGTAGAGGCGACCCATGAGGGGTTGCAACTGGGAGGTCCCAGCATCGTCTGGCAGGCCCAGGTCTGAGAGTAGGGAGCATTCCTGGAGCCGATGCAGTATCTTATCGAGGAGTGCATCCTTCTTGTTCTCTTCCCCTCCTTGGTCGGCTCGGAAATATGATTGCAGGTCGGCCTCGAGGCCCTCCAGCTCCGTGTATCCCCCTGCCCGGGCCATGGCAGGGGGCAGGTGATCCACCACCACGGCGAAGCTCCGTCTCTTGGCTTGCATCCCCTCTCCGGGGTTGCTCATCAGATATGGGTAGATGTTCAGCATGTCGCCCAGGACGGCGTCCGGGAAGCAACGGCTCGATAAGCCCATGCTCTTGCCCGGGAGCCATTCCAGGGTGCCATGGGTGCCAAGATGGATCACAACATGGGCCCGGAAGTCCTCCTGCAGCCAACGGTAGTATGCCAGGTAGTTGTGCGGAACAACCTTCTCCGTGCTATGGAAGTCGTCCTGTTCGTCCTCCCATATCCCTCTGGGCGGCTGGATGCCGATGAAGACATTCCCATTCTGGATTCCAGGAACGAGTATGCTGCCGTCAGAGACGAAGAGCTCTCCCGGGGCCTCCCCCCAATCGCGTACCATGGCCTCCATGGTCTCTGAGGGCAGGTCACGGGTCCATTCCTGATAGGTGGTTCGGTCCAGATTCCCCGCTGCCCTATCTCGCATCTCTTCCGCTGAGAGCCAATCATCATCATTGGCCAGACCGGATAAGAGCTCGTCCACCAGCTCCTGGCTGTCCTCGGGTAGGCGTTCCAGATGATAACCGGACTCCTTCAGGCTCCGAAGCAGCGAGACCAGGCTCTGGGGCACATCGAGGCCGAATGCACTGCCGATGGTGTCGCGTCGTGGTGGGTTCTGATACAGGATGATGGCTATCCTTCTCTGCTCCAAGGGGGTACGCCCCAGCTCCGACCAGGCGCGGCACATCCTCGCTACCTTCTCCGCCCGGTCGGGGATGCAACGCAGGCGCCGTGACCCGTCTGGGGTGGGGTCCATGCAGGCCACAGGCACGGTGATGACCTGGCCATCGTATTCCGGCCATGTGATGTTCCCCGACATCTCGAATGTACCGATCCCCTGCTCGCTGGAGTCCCATTGCTGGAAGGAGCTATAGGTGAAGCTGGCCTGAAGTACGGGCACATCTAGTTCCTGGAAGAAGTTGCCTGTGCCAGCCCCACCGCCATCACTGGGGCAGGAGAGTCGAAGCTGTGAGAAGCCCATAGTCATCACCAGGACGTCCACCCTGGACTTTCCATCTACCTTCAGGTACTTCTCGATGGTCTCCCGGGTGCCCAGAGCCCCGGTCACCGCGTCAGGAGAGGCCATGAAGAATACCGGTATGACATCCATGCCCTGTCCCTCTAGGGCTCGGATGAGCCCATCGACTCCATCCAGGTTGTCGCTTAGCCAATAATCCTGATAGAACATCAGGCCAACCTTGGGGCGGCCGCTGTCCAGCGATTTTAGGTATGAATCCAAGTCCACATCCCGTGGATGGTCCGGATGATATATGCCCTCCGTGCGTGGACGGCATGGTTTGGGAACATCCACGTCCTCTCCCATGATGTTCCGGAGGGCCCAAAGAAGCAGACCACGCTCGTTCTCCACACCCCCCAGCTTGATGAATGTCAGAGCCAGGGACAGCTCCCCGTCCGAACATGGCATGAGGGAACGGTACTCCGGCATCTCATCTGGTACCTCGCTGTGGAACAGTAGGGCCTGGTCCGGTCGCAGGGCCTCGATGAGGCGATGGAACTTCTTGAAATAGGGGATCCCTCCTTGCAGCCTCAGCACCACCAAGCGGGAATCTGCGAGTTGGGACAGCATCATCTGGAATGAAGGCTCGTTGGAATCGATCTCCTCGGAGGTGAGATTCAGCAATTTTATCCCATGCCCCTGCTCCAGCAAGGAAACGTAGGCCTTAGTCAAGGCCTCCCCGCCTCCGCCTCCGGAGGATATGTTGACGATGTGTAGAGCCGATCCATCCATGGGCATTCCTCTTTCTCTCTCATTTTAGAAGGGCCGTGT
>JBFWLS010000086.1:0-4626 GCA_050251995.1 Candidatus Methanomethylophilaceae archaeon | reverse complement strand
CCGGTCCTGCAGGAGCATGAAATCGATGGGTACCCCATAGGGAAAACCGTCCTCTCCCAGGGTGCAGAGCACCCCGCGGGTCTCGTCTTTCAGGAACCGCCTTGTCCGTGCCTCGTCCACGGAGCTCCTCTGCATCTTGGGCTGCAGAAGCCGGGTCTCATCGAATGGAATGGACGCAGGGGGAGGTAAACTTGAATGAAATGATAATGCCATGCTCTCCGGAAAGTGCTCAGATCGGGGAGGGATCAGCTCTGGCTTCTAGCCTTGAGATCGATATAGGGGCTTTCCTCCAATCCCACCATGGCGGATCTCTCCTTCCTTGTGACCAGCTCCAAGGCCTGCAGGAACTCCTCGTGGTGGTCGGACTCTATCATCACCTTGCGACCGTCCCGAAGATGGAGCATGACGCCGATGTCCCCGCCCATGATGAATCCCCTGCCATGGGGGCCGATGCGATAGCCGATGCCCATGTACTCCTTCAACCAGCTGAAACGCTTGGCATGGAAGGATTCGATGTCTGCGGTGGAGATGTTCATCTTCTTCATCATACGCACCCTGATACCGCCTCCATGGATCTCGGTGACCATGCTGTAGCGCAGGAACAGCACCGGCAGGCCCACGCACAAGCCCATGGTGAGGGTAAGGGCCAACATATCCGAACCAGGGTCATTGCCCACCGGCTCGCCCAGGACGACCTGCATGACGAATATGCATATGCCCAGTGCCGCCAGCCCTATCAGGAGCATCTTCACCCATGCACTCTTGAGACGTTGTTGCTCTCGGAACAGGATGCCGGAGTCCTGCATGCAGGGGGATTGGTGAAAAGGTATATAACCTTGGATTAAGAACCAGTAGGCATGGCGGCTAGGCTCTTGGAGGCTTGGGCGATGTTCACTTCCAAGCGGGCCTGGTGGTGCATCGCCTTGGTCCTGGTCCTGAGTCTGGCCTCCGTGGCATCCATCGTTGTCATGGGGGTCACTCAGACCTTCAGCGTCTCCCAGTTCGAGCCGGACAGCGACGTGGTGCGCTCCTTGGAGCAAAGCTCCGCGGAGTTCGAGAGCCGGCATGCCGCCACCGTGCTGGTGGAGTTCCTGGAGAACGAGACCACGCACGAGAACCTGAACAAGTCCCAGTTCCTGCAGGTGCTGGAGATGGAGCGGGCCATCTTCATGGACGAGTCCATCAATCCCCATCTCCGTGACCCCATGGATTGGAGGAACTGCATATACAGTCCCGTCAGCCTCATATCGCTGGTGATGCTGAACATCATCACCTCTCCCAACTCCACCCTCCCCATCGACTGGAGCGGGTGGGGGCTGGAGATGGTGCCCGCCATCGATGCTGGCACCGGCCTGCCCGTCCTCGACCCCGAGACAGGGGAGCCGGTCCTGGTGGCGGCGCCGAGCTATGACAACCTCATCCTGATGATTGAGAACCTCTTCACGGTGCACATACATCAAGCTATCTTCCTAATGATGGAAGATGGCTCCAATCTGGACGAGGCCTCCAAGGACGCCTTGCGCAGCCTCCTCAGCCAGGATTTCTGCTATGATTCATTCACCAATGTGAGCGCCAGCGCCGGTCTGGTGATCGTTTACTATCACGCTGACAATATTTCCCTGCTGCAGATGGAGAGGGAGATCCTGCAGAAGACCGAGGCCATGGACCCTGTGAGCCTGCGCTTTCATGTGGTGGGATGGGGTTTGGTCAACCAGCAGATCTCGGATTCCTCTACACAGAACCTCCTGGTCCTCTTCCCTCTGGCAGCCCTCGTTATACTGTCATTCCTATACTGGTTCCTGCGCGACATCGGGGACGTCCTGGTCACCATGGCCTCACTGCTGATGGCTATCTTGTGGGTATACGGCTATGCGGCCCTCGTAGGCGAGGTGCTCACCCCGCTCTCCTTGGCAGTGCCCTTCCTGGTCATCGGCGTTGGCACCGATTTCTCAATCCATCTGATCCTCCGGTACCGGCAGGAGAGAGAGGAGGGAAGGTCCCGGCAGGAGAGCTCCCGTATCATGATGCTCATCGTGGGTCAGGCCTTGGTTCTCTCCACCATCACCACTTGTGTGGCTTATCTTTCCAACATCAGCTCGGACATGTCGGGCATGATACAGTTCGGGGTCATGAACGCTCTGGGCCTGCTCTCGGCCTTCGTCATAATCATGCTTCTGGTGCCCTCCTATCTATCCTTGCGGAACGATGCTGGCCCTCATTCCCGGCGAAGGAAAGGCGTCAATTTGGATCGCTTCATGGACGGGGTCACGACCTTGGTGCAGAGGAGGGGGAGATCCGTGGCGGCCGTGCTCGCCGTGGGAACACTGTGTATGGGGATAGCAGCGGTGAACGTGGAGGTAGACTTCGACCCCTATCAGTTCCTGCCCCAGGGCACGGCCATCAGCACAGGCGTGCAGATGCTGTCGGAGAATTTCCCCGGCTCGGGGTTGAATGAGCTCACGGTCCTGGTACAGGGGGAGGCGAACGATACTGAGCTCCTGCTGTTGGTGCAGAAGGCCTTGAGCGACATGGCATCGGTGGACAACGTCATAAAGCATGGAGGACAGGCCTCCACCGCTTCCATATTCGATGTCTGGCACGATTGGGCAATATACAGCGGTCCGGGGGACCAGCGCTTCAATGCCAGCTTCCAGTCCCTCTACAGCCAGCATTTCCTGTTCAACGACAGCGCCAGCGTCTTCATCAACGCCACTACTCCCGAGCTCCAAGCTATGATTATGGCCTTGGAGGGCACGGGGCTTGGCGCCGATGACATGTCCCGGTACTTCTCGGACGAGGATGGTGGTGTCCTGCGCATAACCATCGCCATCTACGACGCCCTGTTGGAATCGGAAATGCGCGCCCTTGAGGCCGACCTGTATGCCGTCCTCTCGCCTCTTTCCGATGCTGGTTTCGGCCATATCGTCACCGGGGACGCTCTGGTCTCATACGAGGTGGTGGATGTCATGCGGAGGGCGCAGATGCTCTCCGTGGCAATCACCCTGGGCTCGGCTCTGGCCATACTCAGCGTCATCGGGTTGCTGATGCGCCGCAGCCTTCTCCTGGGGGTAATCACCGTGCTGCCCACCACCGTGACCATCGTGTGGATCTGGGGCATCTCGTACCTCATGGGGGTGACTCTCAACCCCCTCACCATGACCGTGGCCGCCATAACCGTGGGGGTGGGGGTGGATTACTCCATCCACATGGTGAACCGTTACTTCGACCTGTTGCAGGAAGGCGTGGATTGCGAGGAGGCCATCCACGACACTGTGGGTCACTCTGGAAAAGGGGTCCTGGGAGGGGCGGTGACCACGGCCATCGGCTTCGGTGTGCTGTCCTTATTCAACATGCCACCCATCTCCGAGTTCGGCATCATGGTAACCCTGTCCATACTGCTCTCCCTCTTCATGACCCTCTTCCTGCTACCATCCATCCTGGTGGTTTGGGGGCCGAGGCTCAGCGGAAGATGAGATGATAGTAAAAAGGGTCGAGATGCCCAGTCGCCTCCCGGCCGAAGGCCGCCTCCACCTCCTACGGCGACCCTGCAAAGGGGGCCCACCCTCAGATGCTGTTTTCGGATGGTCCACAACATGCACGGAGCCGCCCTGGCGGAGCACATTCCCGATTTCCCTAACCATTGCTGGGCGGTCCGGTATCCCAAGGAAGACTTTCACGAGCACGGCATGGTCCACGCTATGGTCTGGCAAGGGTATGCTCGGCGGACCGCTTCGGATGGTGCGCAGCTAAGACCTCAAGGGAGGAGGCTCCCGCGACTCCAGCATGTCTAACATATTCTGCTGCAGGTCCAGGGCGATCACGCGGCAACCCCATCCCCAGGAGCGGCAGGGTGATGAAACATTCCCTGCCCCCAACTCAAGCCAGGTCTCGCCCCCCCACCGGCCCCATTCCCGGCCTGGATGCTCTCGGCGTTGAAGACGCGTCCCATGCGCAGGGAAGCATCGTATCCGACATAAGGGGGTGTCGGTAACGGTTAAATGCTCCACCTCGATTCGTTGACGATGCTCACCTCACCGCAAGTAGGAGAAGAGGCCCCGGATTTCCGAATGCCGTCCAACCTACAGGAGGAGTTCCACCTGTACAAAGAGCTGGAACAGGGACCCATCCTGCTCTATTTCTACCTGGGTGATTTCGCCCCCAACTGCAGCAGCTATATGAACAAGCTCATGGCCATAGCCCCTCAGCTGAAGGAGGCGGGGGTGAGGCTGAAAGCGGTTAACCCGGACAGCCTGGACAGTCATAGGAAATGGGCAGAGCGTCTGGGTATAGAGTATGAGCTCATCCATGACCGTGGGCAGGAGGTCAGCAAGGCCTACGGTGCCATCGTGGTGAACTCCCCCGTCACCAAGGGATTCACCAACCGGGAGTTCTTCCTCATCGGCAAGGACCGGAAGATCAGGTTCCACTGGAAGGCGGATATCCCTCGGGATATGCCGGAGCTGGATTTTGTCATCGAGGCCGTGCAGCGGCTGAAGGAGGAGGAATGAGCCTAGGGTGGTTCAAGCCCCAGCGCCTGCCGGAAGGCCAGACGGCTCCGGACTTCACCCTCCCATCCACGGCGGGCGACTTCCATCTGCATGCCCAGATAAAGGAGGCGCCGGTGCT
>JBFWLS010000085.1:0-4647 GCA_050251995.1 Candidatus Methanomethylophilaceae archaeon | reverse complement strand
TCTCTCTCTCCTTACCGTAGACCACAGCTGTGAGCTTGCCGGAGTGCAACAGCTCCTCTGCCACCTGCATGACGTCCTCCTCTGTTATGGATTCCAACTGCCGCATCTCCTCTTCGAAGGTGCGCACGCTGCCCCGCAGAGCCCATTCCTGAGTGATACGGTACAGGCGCGATGATGTGGACTCCATGTTCTTGGCCATGGAACCACCGATAAGGTTCTTAGCCCTCTGTAGCTCGTCTGGATTCAGGCCTTCCTCCTTCAACAGATGATACTCACGAGCCACGATGGACATGGCCTCGGCCACATTCTCGTCCGTGCTGGAGAAGAATGTGCCCATGTTGCCAGCATCGCTGTACTGATCGCTGCTGTTGTATATGGAGTACACCAGGCCCCTCTCCTCTCGCACCTTCTGGAAGAGACGGGAGCTCATGCCCCCGCCCATGATGGCGTTCAGGAGGCGCAGGGCGGTGCGATGGGGGTGCCTTGAATCATAGGCCGGGAATCCCATGGCCACATAGCTGTGCTCCCCTTCCCGGGGGAATATTCTGAAATGCTCCCCATTGCTGGCTGGCGGTAGGCGCTCCGGTCTCCGGCCTCCTTGGCAGGGATCGAAGTTCTCCGTGGCCCATGAGAGCACCTGTTCCTCGTCCACGTTTCCACAGGCGAAGATGCTGACGTTGGGGGCACGGTAGCGCTCCTGGAAGTATTCACGTAGCTCCGCATCTCCCAGAGACATCACCACTTCCCCCAGCCCCGCCTCGTTCTGGGACAGCGCGTGACCGGACCACAGCACCTCTGAGAAGAGCTTGTGGATGTAAGATTCCGGGTCGTTCTGCCACATGCTGATCTCCTGCAGGACGATCTTCTTCTCGGTTTCGATGTCCTCCTGGAGGAGGTTGGGGTGTCGGCAGATGTCCGCCACCAGCTCCTGAACCACAACGGCGGTGCGGTCCAAGGTGACGCCATAGTAGGCCGTCATCTCCTTGGAGGTGAAGGCGTTCAGCTGGCCTCCCGCAGACTCCACGGTTCGTGAAATGTCCAAAGAGCTACGACTGGCTGTGCCACGGAACATAACATGCTCCAGGAGGTGGGAGATGCCGAACTGCTGCTGCGACTCGTCCCGGGATCCGGTATGGAAACAAACCAGATAACCAGAGATCCTGGCGTTGGACAGTCTGTCCACGACCACCGGTATGCCGGCATCGGTCCTGTCCGTGCTAATGGCTTCGTCTTTCACGTAGCAGGCATGGTACAATCAATTAAAAGAGTGTATGCTCTTTACCTAGACGAGGCGATAGAAATGGTCGAGGCACTGTACATCCACGAATACGAGAAGATGAAGTTCAAGAACGCACTCGCCATCGTGGGCTTCCCCAGTCTGGGGCTGGTGAGCTCCATAGCCACCAATTTCATAGTCCGTACCATGGACTTGAAGCGCATAGCTGGAATCAGCTCGCCGGACTTCCCACCGTATTCCCTGGTACAGGGCGGCTTCCCAATGCCTCCTGTGCGCATCTATGCCGGTGACCGCATCTGCGATGATGATGGCGAGGATTGCGAGCATCTGATTGTGATCACCGCAGAGTTCATGCCCAAGATGGAGATGCACTACCCCATAGCCAAGATGATCCTGGATTGGTGTGAGGAGAACGATATCAAGACCATACTCACCATGGAGGGCATAGCCGTCCCGGATGTAGATGGGACTCCCATCTACGGCGTGGGTAGCACTGATGCGATGCGGGAGAAGGTGGGCAAATACGGCATCAAGCCCATGGAGGAGGGGATGGTACGTGGACTATCGGGGATCATTCTCTACGAGGCCGCGGCCAAAGGAACCGATGTCATGACCCTTTTGGGTCCGGCGCGGGCGGACATCCCGGACGCCCGGGGTGCAGCCAGGCTCCTGGAGCCCATCAAGCGTATGCTCCCAGAACTGAAATTGGACATCGAACCATTGCTGAAGGAAGCCGAGGAGATCGAAACCAAGATGAAGGAGGCCGCGCAGGGCATCACCCCGCCTACTGGCAATGAACCAATAGACAACTCCTACCTCTATGGCTGAGTCTTCTTCCCTCCTTCCTCTTTATGCCATCGTTTCAATATTCTGGCACGATAGGATGAAATCTTTTTAGAGGGTAAAGGTTAAATCCAGAACGAATTTACATCATAGCCATGCAGTTAGTCCCGAAGAAATTCTTCGTATCTTCCGGAGCGGCCGTAAGTGAGGTCTCTGACCTCAACGCATTCGACAAAGCCCTGATTCAGGCCGGTGTCGGTGAGCAGAACATGCTCTCCGTCTCATCCGTCATCCCTGACGGTGCTGTGCAGGTTTCTGCCCGCGAACTCCCCATGGGAAGCATAACCCACTGTGTCCTGGCTCAGATGAGAGGCTCCGAGGGTGAGATGATTTCTGCGGGGATCGCCTATGCCTTCCGCAAAGACGGCAAGGGCGGCTACGTGGCGGAGGGGCATCTACACGGCTCCAAGGAGTCTCTGATAGAGGTCCTGGAGTGGAAGATGAACGAGATGGCCAAGCTCAGAGGAGTGGAGTTCGAGCCCATCCAGTATGTGGTGGAGGAACTCACCATCCCCATGGACCACTACGGGACCTGCCTGGCTTGCCTGGTTTTCCTCGACTACTGATGTTCGCCGTGGTCATCTGCCCCGGGTGCCACCGACCCCGGGGAATCAAACTTTCTTCCCAACACTCCACCTGCCCCCGTTGCGGACGCAACATAGAGGTACGCAAGGCCCGGGTGAATTTTCAAAGCCCGGACGCCCGGGAGATAAAGGCTTACATCAACGGCATGAATGATTTCATCGAACCTGCATCGGAGAGTTCAGAGGACGTGGACCCTTGGACCGCATTACGTGAGGAGATAACGAGGGAGAAGGACCCGGAGGAGAGATTGAACGTCATGGCATCCGGCCTCACGGATTTATTGGGCAGCTTCACCGTGGAAGACTTGGAGCTTTTGGCCCCTGGGAAGGGGGAATCCCTCCTCATGCGGATGGTGGAACATGCCGTGGTCTTGGAAATCGCCCCGGGTGTCTACCAGGTGCTGTGACTAATGGGGACCTGCACCGTACCAACACTGTTGAGGTAGGAGTGCTCCAATGACACCTGCACCGAAACCTGTCCACCGGGACTCACCACGAACCCCATGAAGTTGTAGTACTCCTCCATCAGCTGCGCGTCCCCGCTGAAGTCGGTATAGACGATCAGCTTGTCCGGGGAGAACAAGGCGAACTGCTGGTTGGTGGGGTCGATGGTGATGTTGACATGGCTGCCATTCTCCAATGGCACGAATGCCTGCACCCAAGCGTGATGCTCCCAGCCACCGGTGGTGGGGTTGTAGAGCACCCCCTGCTCCAACCAAGCCGGAACGCCCGCGTACCGGGCCATGGATATCAGGAGCGTGGACATATCATCACAATCGCCGTAGCCATCGTTGATGGTCTGACTGACACTCTTGAGGTCCCCTCCGGCCACAGTATGGTAACCGATATTCTCCACCACCCAGAGATAGGCATCATGCAAGATGGTCAGCACGTCGTCCTCCGTGGTGTTGAAAGCTTCAGCGGCCGCGGGAGCCGAAGCGCTAAGGTTGATGCCCACGGTGCTACCGCTGATCATCCACTCCTGGTCCTTGACATAGGTATCGTTGTACCACTGCGGGATGTCCGCCAGGGTGCCGGACTGGGCCGGGGTGAGGTTCCACACGGCGAACTCAGAAGTGAAGTTGGAATAAATGGAGAAAGAGAATGGGACGGAAAAATCGGAATCATAGCTAAGATTGACCCAACCGGGTAAGGATGCGGTGTCGACAGTGAAACCAGAATCGTCGATTACCCCCACGTCGCTCACTGATTGAACGCCCAAATGCGTCCATGAATCGGCAGGTATGGGTGTGCGGTAATAGAAGTATTCCACTGTCCCAGTGGGCGTTATGGTGATGGTCTGGGTCAGGTTGTAGCTGACAGACAGCGGGTACTCTTGGAAGGTATCGCCTCCTTCGTCATCGTCACCGTCGGGGTCGAGCTCGTCCAGCACGGATTTGACGTTGTCCCATATCTGGTTGTGAACGGCTGTGCTGGAACAGAAGCCAAATATCAGCACTGAGACCACAACCAGCACCAAGGCCTTGAGAATCGTGCCCGCCGCCATGCGTATGGGATTGCCCTGCCATCTATTTACTTTTTATCAGGTACTCTTTCTGAGAGAGGTCATACTCCTTGATGGCCTGCCGTACCAGAAGAGGGAGCCGCTGACGGTGCATGTACACGAAATACGTGAGCACAAAAACCAGAGCGGCGGGCATGGATATGTACCAGGGTAGGAACCCCATGTACATGAGGGTCATGATTACTTGGAAGGCCACATTCACCATCACCGCCTGCAACAGGAACGCCATGATGTAACCGCGGACCACCCCTTCACCGATGGTCAGTCCGGTGGAGGACTGCAGGAATACCTGGTGGAGGCTGTACATCAGCAACACCAACCAATCCGTCCCAGTCATCTCTGGCACCCCGATGACCGCCAGGAGGTAGAATACCATCCCAAAACCCAGCGTGCTGCCCATACCCAAGCCCAGGGCGCTACCGTAGAACGCGGTATCCAGCTTCCTCTGGAAACGGGGC
>JBFWLS010000084.1:0-4710 GCA_050251995.1 Candidatus Methanomethylophilaceae archaeon | reverse complement strand
CGGATGTCTACGAGGGAGCCAGCACCCCTATCACAATGTTCCTGGCTACCGGTTCGAAGAAGATGGGATTCGTGGCCTTGATCAAGGTCTTCCTGGTCTGCTTCGTCCTCGGTCAAGCCGTGATGGTGAGCGAGATCCAGCTGGCTTTTGCCGTTCTTGCCGCTTTGACCATGACCGTGGGCAATGTGGTGGCCATATCGCAGACCAACATCAAGCGCATGCTGGCCTACTCCAGCATATCCCAGGCCGGTTATCTGATGATAATGCTGGCTGTGGGGACGGAGTACGCTCTGGTCGGCGGTCTCTTCCACATGATCACCCACGTGTTCATGAAAGGAGGGGCATTCATCGTGGTGGCTGCGCTTTCCTACGGTGCCTTGGGAGAGCACCTGAACGACTACAAGGGATTGGCCAAGAGGGCCCCGTTCGTGGCCTTCGCTATGATGCTGTTCCTGTTCTCTTTGGCCGGGATACCGCCTCTGGCCGGTTTCGTGAGCAAGTTCGTGCTCTTCTCCTCCGCCATCTCGGAGCCCGGAGCCCCTGCCAGCATGCAGTGGGTCTGGTTGGTCCTGGTGGCAGTGGTCAACAGCGCCATCTCGCTGTACTACTACGCCCGTGTGGTGAAGTTCATGTATGTCGAGGAGGGTGAGAGCAAGGAGCCCATCTCCCTGCCAAAGGCTTACAGTCTGGCCATTGCCATTTGTGCGTTGGCCGTGGTGGTCATCGGCCTCTACCCGGAGCCGGTCATCAGTGCCTGTGAGCTCGCTGCGGCGGCGCTTTTGAGCTGAATGGTCAAACCATTTCCTTTTCTAATTTTTTTCCAGTATTTTTTCCATTCAGAAACAATTAAGTAGAAAATATCATTTATGAAGCGCCAATGGTCCAGACATGGGACTCTGTAATCAGTGCGCAGCTCGATCGGGTGGATGAGGTTATGCAGGAGAGCATACAGTCCAACAGCCCAGAGCTGACCGAGATCTGTGCCCATGTCATACGTTCCGGGGGCAAACGCATGCGCCCCGGGGTGTGCATACTTTCTTTCTTCGCCGCCGGCGGTCAAAACCCGGAGCGCATCATCCGTACAGCCGCTGCCTTTGAGATGATACACAACGCCACGCTCATCCATGACGACATCAACGATCAGAGCAAGATCCGCCGTGGTGCCGTCACCGCGCACAAGAAATACACCGTGCCCAAGGCCCTCATCGCTGGGGATTTCCTCTTTGTCCAGGGTTTCCGTATCGGCGGGGCCATGGACGAGGTCATCGTGGATGCCATTGCCGAGGCCTCCGCCGCTATGGCGGAGAGTGAGTTCATCCAAGCTGATTTCGAACATCAGCCTGAGGCGGACGAGAGGGTCTACGAGCGCATAATCGAAGGAAAGACCGCGCGTCCCATCGAGGCCGGCGCCAAGGTGGGGGCTTTCCTCGCCGGAGCCTCATCAGAGGTCATGGAAGGCCTAGGCCATTTCGCCCTCAAGATCGGTCTAGCCTTCCAGATAGCCGACGACATGCTGGATGTGGAGGGCGACAAAGAGCGTACCGGCAAGAGGCCGGGCATCGACATCATGGAGGGCAAACCCACGTTACCGATCATCTACGCCATGCAGGATCCTGTGAATGGCCCCCGTATACGGGACATCTTCCAGGCCCGGGATGTCAGCGACCAGGATGTGGCTGAGGCCTTGGAGCTCATCAAGGGCACGGATTCTCTGCAAAGGTGTCGCCAGCGGGCCCGGGATTTGATATCCGAGGCCTGTCAGGGTTTGGCCGCCATCCCGCCCAGCATCCATCTTGAATCATTGTATGCCTTGGCAGAATACGTCGTGGCCCGCAAGCATTAGGTGGTATCTATGGACAAGCTCAACACCGACATCCTGGTGGTGGGATCCGGCCCAGCCGGTAGCACCGCCGCCCGCTTCGCCGCTGCCGCTGGCGCGGATGTTACAATTCTGGAGCGTCGTTCCCGGGTGGGCGTTCCCGTGCGTTGCGGCGAGTTCATGCCTAGTCACGAGGAAATCGCCGCCATGTTCCCGCAGGCTGAGAGCTTGGAGGAGCTCTTCGACGTTCCCTCCACTCTCCGTTGCCGGGAATTGGAGGCTATCCGTCTGGTGACGCCAAAAGGCAAGCCTTACGATCTGCCGTTCCAAGGATACAGCACTGACCGCGACCGCTTCGACCAGCACCTGGCCGGATTGGCGATCCAAGAGGGTGCCAGATTGATGACCGACACCGCTTTCCAAGGCATACGTGATGGTGTGGCACAGACCACTGCTGGTGAAATCCGTTATAGAGTCATTATCGGCGCCGACGGTCCCGGATCCCGTACCGCTCAGAGCCTGGGGTTGCAGACGCCCGTGCAGCCCTATCCTGCTGTCACGGCGCAGGCTGTCGGAGACTTCGACCCTGTGTTGGTGATGTACTTCGGAGGCATCGCCCCTGGGGCGTATAGCTGGATTATCCCTAAATCCGGCGTTGCCAACGTTGGTATAGGCTTTTCGCCACGTTTCGCTCAGGAAACTCCTCGCGTCTATTTCGACCAGTTCGTGCAGAGGGAGGGGTTGCAGATCAGCTCCCGCATGACTGGCAAGTACGTCCCCAGCCGAGGTCCGGTGGAGAGTACGGTGCAGGGTAACGGCTTGATAGTGGGCGATGCCGCTGGCCATGTGATGTCCGTGAACGGTGGAGGGGTACCATTGGCTCTCCTGGCAGGTCGAGTTGCGGGAAAGGTGGCATCGGAGAACATATCCAATGGACGGGAGCTCTGGGATTACGAGTTGGAATGGCGCCGTCTGATGTGGAAGCCCCTGCGCACCGCCCACGGAACTAAAAAGATGGCCGACTTCTTTGCTTTCGGATCCGACCTCCGCACCGACCTGTGCATGCGGATGTTGGGAAAGCGTCGCATGGCCAAGATGATTCGTTGTCGTCCGCTCTTCCCTTGAGTCATTTCCGGCGATAGGAGCGCATGCCCGCTCCACAGACTGGGCAGTCTGGCAGATTCTCCGCGTACCATCGCCCACAGCCTTGGCAGCGGTAGTTCCAACGTAGCACCTTGCTTATCCCTTTCACCCCTACCGCCTGGTACTCCAAGCCCATAATTGAGGCTACATTCTGGATGGAGTAATCGTCCGCTAGTATACGGCCACTGGTCTCCACGGCCAGGGCGAGGATGCTGATGTCCACATCGGAAAGGCGTCCCAAGTCCCCGCTCTTCCTGGCTACCTCCCTTACTTCAGCGATGGATTCTGGCAAAGGGTCTCGCACCTGTAGCAAACCCTCCCACCTGGACACGCGACGGTCCCCGTGGCGGGTGAGTTCCTTCAGCACCCCGGATGGGACCAGACAATCCTCCGATGGAAGGTCTTCCATGGAGAATAGTGCTGAACTGTCCAGGATTAAGAGCATAATCCTGTGATAGTGATGATATTATATTAGTATGGACACGGTTAAATACGAAAATCAAAATTTACCTCGGATGATAAAGAACGTTAATGTGGATGACGATGTGAAAGACCTGATCACCCGTACGGGCAAGGATTTCCGGGTCTGCACATCTTGTTACGGCCCTGCCGTAGTCACCACGGACAGAAAGCCCGCCAAGGCCAGCGATATGCAGATTAAAGTGGGTGACAACACCCTCTACATCTCCAAGGTGCAATTGATGTACATCAATCGTGTGAGCATGGACATGGTCTACGCACCGGAGTACCTCGATGCCTGTCCGGTCACAAAAAGCCCTTGAGGGCGGAGCGCACAGAAGATTCCACCATGGTGGGGAGGTCTATCCTCTCTTCCTGAATCCTCATCTTGTTGCTGTCTGCCTGCGTGATGGGTCGGTTAGGAACGGCGGTACAAGGCATCTCAGGCATTATGGAGATCGCATACGTTCCCACTTTTTTTCCGATGGCTTCGATGTCCAGTTTGTCCAGCCCGATGAGGGGACGGAGTATTGGCAAGGAGATCGACCTGCCGACCACGTCCAGGTTGCGTAGGGTCTGTGAGGCCACCTGTCCCAATGAGTCGCCCATGACTATACCATGACAACCGGTGTTTAGGGCTACCTGTTCAGCTACTTTTAACATCAAGGTCTTGCACAGGACGCATTGGTACGAGTTGTCGCAGTTACGCTTGATGATTGTTTGATTCTCTCCATGTGGAGCTATGAGCAGAGGCATCTGCTGGCCGCTGGCACGACGCAGGAGCTCCGCCTGTGCCTGCACTTTCTTCAGCCCCCGTTCGTCGCCGAAAGGACGGTTGTCCATATGCAGAAGGGTAATCTCCGCCCCTCTGGATGCCATTAGGGAGGCGGCCACCGGGGAGTCGATGCCCCCAGAAATCAACGCTACAAGACGTACCATGCCCATAAGCAGCTCAGGTGTTGAATCGGCTGAGGTCCAAGCCGCCACTGAAGGGGGCGTAGTCGTCATCCTCTTCCTCGGTCTCCACGACCATGCTCAACAGGACGTTGATTATCTCCCTCATCTGCGTTATCTCAAATTTTAGGCTCTTCAGCTGTTCTTCCAGCTCTTCATGTGTGACCATAACGTTGGACCTCGTCGCGGGGGCTTTAGAAGATGACCTCGCCGTAATCGTCAGCTATCTTGCGGGTGGCCTTGCGGTCGCATTCCTCACATAGGAGCATCTTGCCCCGGCGGACCATCTCCCCCCGGCACTTCCAGCATCTGGCTTTAACCACTCCGAGGTGCTC
>JBFWLS010000083.1:0-4728 GCA_050251995.1 Candidatus Methanomethylophilaceae archaeon | reverse complement strand
AGATGGCCTTCAAGGCCTTCCTGCCGCTCACTGGGTTACCGATGCGGATCGCTGTAGCCACCGTCTCAGGATCGGCCACGGTCTGGAAGTCCTTCATATCAGACTGAAAGGAATTCACGATGGGCATGGAGCCTTCTGCCTGCACCCCGATGAGACGGGGCATACGGTCTATCCAGCCCACTTCCTCCAACTCCGTCAGGGCTTTGTAGACCGCCCAGATGTTGGCGGCGTTACCAACGGGGAGTATGATGCAGTCTGGCACCCGGTAGGATAGCTGATCCATTATCTCGAACAGGACCGATTTCTGGCCCTCAGGACGGTAGGGATTGATGGAGTTCAACAGATAGAGGTAGTTCTCATCCGCCAGGTTCCGTACCGTCCTTAGGGCGTCGTCGAAGTTGCCATCGATGGATATCACCGAGGCCCCGAAGAACATGGCCTGCGCCAGCTTCCCTAACGCCACCTTCCCAGAGGGCAGGAGCACCGCGCAGCGCAGTCCCGCCTTGGCGGCATAGGCCGCCAGGCTGGCAGAGGTGTTGCCCGTGGAGGCGCAACCCACCACTTTGGCCCCCACGGCAATAGCACGGGAAACGCCGACGGTCATGCCACGGTCCTTGAATGACCCGGTGGGGTTCGCCCCTTCGTATTTGACATAGAGCTCTTTCACCCCTAACTCCTGCTCCAGGGTGTGGCAGGGATAGAGAGGCGTGCCTCCCTCTTGCAGAGTGACCGCTTTATCTGGCTCGATGGGCAGGAATGGATGGTACCTCCAAACTCCCAATGGACGAGAGGCCAGATCGGCAGGCCTCATGCCCTTGACCCTCTCCAGGTCCATCTTCACGGTGAGCAACCCGGAACAGCTCGGGCAGGTGTCGGCGTATGGATCCTCGACCTCCTTTCCACAGTCCCAGCATATAACTTTATGATTCATCTCAGCTCCTCCTACAGCCTTCACCCCATGAGGTCACCCAGCTCTCGCATCCGATCCCGTTCTCATGGTACATATCCCGGATGGCATCGGCGATGTTCTGTCCATCCATGTTTTCCATGTCGATGAATGATATGATGCACGGCCCTGATCCACCAAGGAAAGATGCTTTGGCCCCTAACGACATAGCTATGTCCTCCGCTTGCTTCAGATGTGGTATTAGATAGGCCCGGGCGGGTTCGAAGACCGCATCCCTCACGGACCGCCCAAGCAGGTCCAGGTCGCCGGTCTGCATCCCGTGCACCAGACAGGAGGCGTTCCCCACATGGAAGACCAGGTCTGAGACCTTGACCTCATGCGGGAGCACCTTCCTTGACTCCATGGTGGGGACGAGGATGTCCGGCATCGCCACCACCACGCCCAGGTTTCTGGCGGGCCTGATGGATATGGCCTCGAACGGCTGATACGAACGGATGACGGTGAAGCCACCCATTAAACAAGGGGCTACATTGTCTGCGTGCAGACCGCCTGAGGTCACCTCCTCCGCATGGGCCGCGCACATCACAAGCTCCATAGTGCTCAGCGCCTCCTCACAAAGGATGTGGGCGGCGAAGGCCCCACCGGCCGCAGAGGCTCCGGAGGAGCCTATGCCGCTGCAAGGACGGATCCCTTTGATGACTTTCATCTCTATGCCGAAGTCCACGCCGCATCGTCCCAGAACCTCTTTTGCGGCAATACCAGCGGAGTTCATATCACATTCACGAGGGATGCTGTCCGCACCCTCTCCCTCCACAGAACTGATGACTACGCCCTGGTCAATCTTTCTCACCAATATGGTGTCGAACGGCTTCTGCAGGGCCATGCCGAAGACGTCGAAGCCGGGACCCAAGTTGGATATGGTCGCCGGGGCGATGATCTTTACCCATTCCTCGCTCATATGAACACCGTTGTCATCTGGTTAAATCGTTACATAGATTGGGATTCGGGATATAGTTATTCCGTTCCGCAGGGATTTTCTATTGGTTCTAACTATCGTCACCCATGGCCCGATATCAGCTTATGGGTGCCAAAGGGGATTTGGACGACATCGAGGCGCTCTTGCAACGTCTGAGCGTGTTACCGGGTGAGACATTAGTCCTCCGAGCCAGACGCATTATGGGAAAGCAGCATGTGGAATCCGCAGTTATGCATGCCCAGCGGGCTTTCGAGCGAGGTATCCAATCCGCCCACAGCCTAGGGGTGGAGACCATGCTGTACTTGTCTGGAGAGAGGCAGATATCAAGGGCCATATCAGAACTGGGATTGCAGGAGGGCGATGAGGAGTTCGCGGTAATCACATTCGGCGCTGAAGCGGAAACCGTGATCGCATCGATGGGCTGGATCAGGGACGACAGCGTTCTGGATCTGAACCGAGAGAAGAGGATCCGCATACATCGCAACGAAGCCATCGATGGGCTGCCAGCAGAGGGGCTGGCGCTGGAACGTGTGGCACTTTTGGACATAAATAGATAAGTCATCATCGCCCTATTGCAGATTGGTCGAAAGGGAGAGGGCGCATGAGTTTCTTGGATCAGCTGAGGATGAAGAAGGCCTTGGAGGAGAGGGGTCGCAAAGAGGTGGAGGCCAAATTGGAGGCCGAGGACCTCATCAGCAGAGTACGGGCATCCGTGGACGCCTCACACAGTATCGGCGTGGACGTCAGCGGCTCACGATCCATTCTGGAGCTGGCAGAGCAACAGATGGTGGAGAGGGACTACCGCAAAGCCCTGGAAACCTCCCGCAAAGCCCTGGAGGCTGTGGAGGCCGAATCCCAGGAGCGGATCATGCAACGTTTCATGCACCTGCGTAACATCCTCCGGATCAGCATGGTGCCAGAACCCCAAGAACTGGAGCAGTTCCTGCAGGAGGGGGAGCTGGCCATTGCATTGTCCCTGCCGAGGGCGGTGGAGATCTCCAAGCGGGCCTATCCCCTCATTCATGACCACTTGCTCCATTCCAAGGGGCTGCTCCTGGAGAAGGTACGAGACTTGTTCCCCGAGCACCTTCAGGAAGAACGTTTAGCCCTGCCGCTGGAAGAACTGATGGGCAACGAAGGCGATGCCGAGAGCCTGCACGCCTCCATGACCCGTGTTGCGGATGCGGTAAGAGAGATCATCCAAGAGAAGATGGACTGGCTCAGAGGCTACCACGACAAGCTGGCTCAATTCGTGGGCGAGATGGGCTACACGGATCTGGTCTGGAAAGAGTTACGGGCGCACTTCAAGGAGGATGACTTCGAGACCGTGAAGAAGGAGATGGACCTCATCCATGACAGCCTGGACTCTCAATTGGAGGTCGGCCTGCCATCCGCCTTTCGGAAAGCCCAATCCCGGCTGTCGGTGCTGAACGATTTGAGCGTTGACACCGGAAATCTGGCCGATGCATTGCTTCTGGCGGAGAAGAAGATTCCTCACGACCCATTGTCCTCCTTGGATGAGTATGTAGAGGTCATGAACCGCATACAGGACCTGGAATCCGATTACATCGCAGACATGATCCAAGAGATCCGGGACATGATCACCGTTGGCAGGCACATAGGCGTCGACCTCGGCGATGTAATCATCGGTTTGGACGAGGTCCGGACGAAGCTGCGGAACGGCGATCTCCTGGCAGCGGTGGAAGGGGTGGAGAAGGTCAAGGCCCTTCTCTTGGAGCGTATGGACGGGTACAACGAACTGGAACTGGCGTTTTTCACCCTTGCCGATCTGGTGAAGGAAGTGGAGGAGTACGATCTCCACTTAGAGGAGCCCATGGAGATGGTAAACCGGGCACGGGAGGATATGAGTGAATCCGGTCTGGAGGGCCCCCTGGCCCTTGTCCGAGAGGCCATCAACATGATCCATGCCCAAGCCCGGGAGCTCCTGGGTTCCAAACTCATATTGGCCCAGAAGAGCCTGCAGGCGGGTTTCCATATCGAAGCGGATGTCATCGAAGAAAGTGAGAGGTTGGGTAAGCTGTTCCAGGACGTCAGCGAGGGCCGTTACAGAGGATTGATGCGGGACATCACGGATTGCCGGTTGCGTATAGAGGGCAAGCTCAAGGCACATGCCAAGAACCATCTGCAGTCATTCCTCCGGGAAGTGGAGGAAAGAGAGGGGATATACGATGTTAAGAAGATGCGGCTGCAGGCCAAGGGTGCGGAGAAACTGTTGAACGAGAACCTGGCCGATGAATCATACCGCATAATTTGGACTGCCCGCAGGCAACTCTACAACCTGGACGTGGATGCCTTGGAGGGGAAACTGAGGAAGGTACGAGAGTTGGTGTCTACCGGCGAGGCCGTGAACGTGGACGTCTCCGACTTGAAACGCATCATGTTCTCCTTCTCCCATGATGGCAAGAATGTAAACATGGAGGCCATCACCAAAGCCTCCGAGCTCATGGAGAGGGTGCGAGAACGTCTCTATCATAACCTCTTGCAGCAATTGCATGACTTGCATGTCCTGGCATATCAAGCCAAAATGAGCGGCTACCAGACCGATGAACAGCTGGCTACGCTTAAGAAGGCCTTCCGGGTCTTGGAGAAAGGGGAATACCGGGCGGCGTACGGAGCCCTGAAGGAGGCGGAGATCGGTTTCAACATCCAGGTCCTGGTGCATGACGAGGTCTATGAGCGCCTCCTGCGCATCTCATCCATAGTGGCTCAAGAAGGGCTCAGCGACAAACCCCTCAAGACCTGTGCCGACCTGTTCCAGAACGGCCGGTATCGTGAAGCGGATGTGGAATCCAAGAAGCTCCTCCGGGGCCTATGCGTGCTGGGG
>JBFWLS010000082.1:0-4767 GCA_050251995.1 Candidatus Methanomethylophilaceae archaeon | reverse complement strand
TGAGGCCCTCTATGGCCATGGCCACCTCGTCCCCCTGCTTGGACTCCCTCACGGTGTCCTCACCGGAACGTAGACTGCGTATGCGGCCGATCTCCCTCCCCTCGGGAGAGATGATCCTCTGCCCCGGCCTCACCCGTCCGGCGAGTATACGGACGCCGACGATGGCGGGCTTGCTGGCGCGGAAGATGTGATTGGGCATGATCATGAACTTGGCGGGGAAGGCGAACTCGGACCGCTTGTCGGTGTTCTGCTTGCTCTTCACCGCCTCCACCCATTCGTTGTACTCCTCGATGAGGCGGTAGACTATGTCACTGGAGAAGATCTTGATCTCCGTGCCTTCCAGGGACTCCTGGGCGTCAGCGCTCACTTTGGAGTTGAACCCCAAAATGACCTTGTTCAGCTTGTCCCCCAAGGCGGCCACCTCCACAATGTCACGTCGGGAGATCTCGCCCACGCCATAGCGGCGGACGGGGATGCCGGCGTTCTTGGCCTCGTAGGCCAACGCCTCCAGGGACCCTATGGCATCAGCCTTGATGGTCACGCCCTCGTCCTCCACCTCGATGTTCACCTTGCTCTCCTCCACCATCTCCGATAGCACTGCATCGTCCTTGCCGCGGATTACACGCAACGCCCCTCCGGCGATGGCTCCCTCGATGTTCTGGCAGGAGAGCTTGACCCCGGCAGCGGCCTGCAACTCCTTCACGGAGTCGAAACGGTCGCGGGGGTCGCGGATCTCGTCCAGGGCCTTGGGCTTCAGGATGGCTTTGACCTTGGTGATGATGGGCGCCCCACGGGTGCCCAGGGCCACGGTGTCGCCCCGGCGCAGTGTGCCGGAATAGAGGATGACGTCGAGGGTCTGTCCCAGTCCACGCTCCTCCTTTATCTCCAAAATCGTTCCCCGCCCCGGCCCGGACTCCTGTTGCAGCTGTTCCTCCAGGAACCTCTGCGCCAGCCCTATGAGCACCAGGAGCAGGTCGGCGATGCCCTCCCCGGTCTTGGCGCTCACCGGCACCAAGGCCACGGTGCGGGTGAAGTTGTCGATGCGGTCGTAACGGTCGGCGGCGATGCCCTCCATGGACAGGGCGCCGATGATCTCATACAGACGGTTGTTGAAGTTCTCTATGGCATGTGGGGCCTGCTGCTTCTCCGCTAGGATGAACGGCCGGTCCTTCTCCCACTGCCAGCCGTTCACGGTGTCCAGCTTGTTCATGGCAATGATGAACGGCGTCTTGTACTGTTTCAGGATGCGTATGGACTCGATGGTCTGGGGCTTGATGCCTTCCTTAACATCGATGACCAGGACCGCCAGGTCCGCCAGCGAGCCGCCTCTAGCCCGCAGGGTGATGAAAGAATGATGGCCGGGGGTGTCGATGAACAGCAGCCCGGGCACATCGAAGCGCTTGGCGCCGATGAGCTTTCCACAGACCTTGTAGATGTGGTCGATGGGCACCTCGGTGGCTCCGATGTGCTGGGTGATGAGCCCGGCCTCACGGGCGATGACAGAGGTTCCTCTGATGGTGTCCAGAAGCATGGTCTTTCCGTGGTCCACGTGGCCGAGGACGCTCACGATGGGCTGTCTTATCGCCATATCGAACCCCTTTTGCAGATAGTGATAAAAGGAAAAGGGTTTTCGGTGCTCACTCGTAGACCCACTGCTCTATGCAGCGGTCGTAGGAGGCGAGCTCCTCTGGGCGGAAGAACAGGGAAATCTCCCTCTCGGCCGAAGCCACGGAATCGGACCCATGGATGAGGTTCCTCCCCGTCTGGATGCCGAAGTCGCCACGGATGGTGCCGGGGGCGGCCTCCTTGGGGTTGGTCTTGCCCATCATCTGTCGGCACACCGACACCACGTCCTCGCCCTCCCACACCATGGCCAGGACTGGTCCGGACGTGATGTAGTCGATGAGCGGCGTGTAGAAGGGTTTGCCATTGTGCTCGCCGTAGTGGGTCTCCGCCAACTCGCGCGGGATGCGCATGAGCTTCATGGCCACGGGCTTGAAGCCTTTCTTCTCCAGCCGGGTGACGATCTCCCCCATGAGCCCGCGCTGGACTCCGTCGGGTTTGACCATCAGGTAGGTCCGCTCCATGATTCTCACTCCTTCTTCTCGGAGCGCAGGCGGGCGGCCTTCTCCACCGCGAACTGCTTGGTCCAGGTGGTGGTGCGGGGCACCCTCTTCATCTGGATCTGGTTCTTGTAGCACTTGTTGGTGCAGTAGTTGTAAACCGTGCCATCCTTCTTGATGTACATCTTGCCCGTTCCGGGCTCGATCTCCACACCACAGAAGGAGCAGTGTCTTATCTCCACCATCTTGATCACCTGATACTGAGCTTCCTGGCCTCTCTGGACGTCTCCCTCAGCATGAGGATGTCGCCCATCCGGACCGGGCCCATGATGTTCCTAGTGATGATCCTGCCCTTGTCACGTCCGTCCAATACCCGGACCTTGACCTGGGTGGCCTCTCCGGTCATCCCGGTCCTGCCAATGATCTCCACGACCTCCGAGGGGATGCTTTCGATGTCAGCCATTCCCGATCACCTCACTTCTTCAAGTCGTTGAGAGCCTTCACCAGTTCGTCGAATATGGGTTTGGCCTTGCCGACATCCATCACAGCGATGGAAGCGGTGGGCTTCTCCAGACCGGTGGCGTTGCCGAGCTCGGCCTTGCTGGGAACGTAGATGTAGGGTACTTTCCTCTCCTCGCAGAGGATGGGCATGTGGGCCAGGATCTCCGGTGGCTCCACATCGACGGCCATGACCACCATGGCGGCGTTCCCGCGCTCCACGACCTTGGTCACCTCGTTCGTTCCTTTCTTGATCTTCCCGGACTCCTTGGCGATCTCCACCAGGCTGTAGGCTTTGTCCGAGAGTTCCTTGGGCGTGTCGAATTTAACGAATATAGACATTCTATGACCTCCTTCCGATGCCCTAAGGCATCGTCATCATTCATTGGCTCAGAAGAGCAGGGGATTGTGAAGTCCTGGCCGTATTTAAGTGTTTGTCCAGAGGGAAAATTGGAGGAGCCAGGGTCTGGAAAAACCTGGCCCCGAGGGGTTTCAGACCTTCTTGAACATCTCATGCGGGCGGCCACACACGGGGCAGCGCTTGGGCGCCTCCCCCTCTGCCACGTAACCACAGTACTGGCAGACGTTCAGGTCCTGGGAGGGCAGGTCCTTGCCCCCGCTCACGGCCTCCAAGGCCTGGGAGTAGAGCTCCTCGTGCAGGACCTCCACCTGCATGGCGTAGTTGAAGGACATCATGGCCTCCTTCTGGCCCTCCTCCTTGGCCTGTTCCACGAAGGCGGGGTACATGGATGTGTGCTCGTAGTTCTCACCATGCACGGAGGCCTTCAGGTTCTCCGCCGTGGATTTGACCTTGTCCATGACCTTGAAGTGGGCCAGGGCATGCACGGTCTCAGAATCGGCGGCGGCGCGGAACAGCTTGGCCACCTGGGGGAATCCGTCCTCCTCCGCTTTCCGGGCGAAGGCCAGGTACGTGCGGTTGGCTTGGGACTCGCCGGCGAAGGCCTCCTGCAGGTTGTCTTGCGTATTGCTCATGTCACTCCGTTTCTGAATGCAGATAGATAATACTTTTCCAGCAACCTCACGGCGCTTGGAAACATCTTCCGAAACGGAAGGGGTCAGAGGCCCTTCATGGCCTTCCGCTCCAGGATGTAGCTGGCGACAACCAAGAAGACCACGGTGAAAGCCAGAAGGACCAGCATCCCCACCGCCACGGGCAACAGCGACTCCTGCCCCAGGCTGCCGTTCAGACCATCGGAGAGATAGGTGAGCGGGGAGGCCAGGCTCAGGGTGCGGGCGGCACCGCTCAACTCTGTCAACGGCGTGAAGATGCCGGATATGAATATCAGCGGGAAGCGCACCAAGGTGGAGAGCATCATGACGTTGGACGGTACCCGACCGGAGGGGGAGGATATCAACACCCCCATGGCGGCGAAGCACAGGTTCCCTAGGAAGAACAGCGCCGCCAGGGAGAAGATGGAGGAGATGCTCACCGTTAACGGTAGCAACAGGGCACCGACTCCGAGGATGATCGCGCTGATCAGGGTCCCGAACAAGGTGCCCGCCAGGGTGTCACCCATCACCAGCATGGGCACGCTCACCGGCAGGGTCAGCAGGCGCTCGAAGTTCCCAGCCTGTTTCTCCCAAGGGATGATCAGGGGACCCACGGAGGAGGAGGTGAAGAAAATGGTCATGGCCAGGAAGCCAGGGAAGTAGCGTTGGATGTCCAGCTCACGGCCTACGAAGAAAGCGAAGAACAGGAAGAGCGGCAGCACCAGGCCGAAGATGTAGACCGGGGCCTTGCGGTAGTAGATGCGGATGTCCTTGCGGGCAGTGACCACGACGCCCCGCACGGCTATCTGCAGATTCAACGTCTTCCCTCCGTGAGCTTGAGGAACACGTCCTCCAAGGACGGTCCCAAAGTAGAGAGGGACAGTATCTTCAGCCCCTTCTCATCCCGCAGACGCATGATGTCCACGATGGTCTGGTCCGGGTCGGAGGTGAAGATGCGCATCTTGTCCCCGTTCTCCTCCACCCGTAGCAGGCAGTCCGGGGAGAGGTCCGTGCCGCTCACTCTGCCTTGGAAGACCACCTCCACCGACCGCGTCTGCTCGAAGGTGGACTTCAGGTGCTCCGGGGAGTCCACGGTGACCACCTGGCCCTTGTTGATGATACACACCCGCTGGCAGAGACGGCTGGCCTCTTCGATGTTGTGCGTGGTGAGTATCACCGTGCAGCCTGAGGCGTT
>JBFWLS010000081.1:0-4841 GCA_050251995.1 Candidatus Methanomethylophilaceae archaeon | reverse complement strand
ACAGCAACCGCCCTGATCACTCCCTTCCATAAGGATGGGAG
This sequence comes from Candidatus Methanomethylophilaceae archaeon, assembly GCA_050251995.1. Lineage (GTDB taxonomy): Archaea > Thermoplasmatota > Thermoplasmata > Methanomassiliicoccales > Methanomethylophilaceae > JAQUUA01. Next base: position 4,800 of record JBFWLS010000081.1, on the reverse strand, counting down.
CATCGACGAGCAGGGTCTGAGAGAATTAGTTGAATATCAAGAGAGTCAAGGAGTGGAAGCGGTTGTGCCTTGCGGCTCTACCGGTGAATCCGCCACCCTATCCCATGATGAGCACATAGAGGTGATACGCATCGTGGTGGACCAGGTGAAGCGGGTGAAGGTGGTGGCAGGTGCAGGCAGCAACTCCACCCAGGAAGCCATCGACCTCAGTCGTCGCGCTGCCGACTTGGGCGTGGACGGGATTCTATCAATATCCCCTTATTACAACAAGCCCACCCAGGAAGGGATATACCGGCATTACAAGGCCATCAGCGAGGCCATATCCGTACCTTTGATACCTTACAACGTACCTGGGAGGACTGGCAGCAACATGACCGCCCAGACCACCCTCCGCTTGGCGGAGCTACCTAATGTGGCGGCCATCAAGGAGGCCAGCGGGGATGTGGATCAGGTCATGACCATCCTGGCCAACCGGCCTAAGGATTTCTGCGTGCTGTCCGGGGACGATTCCCTGACCTTCGCCATGCTGGCCATGGGAGGCAACGGCGTAATCTCCGTGGGATCCAACTGCGCCCCCGGTCTGGTCGGGGACATGGTACGGGCTGCCATCTCCGGCGACCTGGTGAGGGCGCGGGAGATGCATTTCCGCCTTCTGCCTCTGTTCCGGGTGTTGTTCCGGGAGCCCAATCCCATACCAGTCAAGGCCGCCATGCGAATGATGGGGAATCCCTCTGGTAGCCTACGGCTGCCCTTGATGGATCTGAGCCCAGTGCATGAGGAGGAGTTGCGCTCCGTCCTCCAGGGGCTGGGACTGCTTTAGGAGGCTTGGCCAAATGATCAACGTGGTGGTAGGAGGGGCCACCGGAAAGCTGGGACGACAAGTATGCCAGTTGCTGACGGATGACCCCCGGATGAAACTCACGGGAGCGGTGGTCTCAAGTCAAGGGGGCAACGTGGGCAAGGAGATCGGTCCTGGCGTCTTCGCCTGTGCCCCGGAGGACTTCCAGTCATGCCTTGAGGGCGCTGATGTATATGTGGATCTCACTACCCCGGAAGCGGCTTCTCGTCTGCTGCCATCCATACCGGACACCGGCGCCAACCTGGTGGTGGGAACCACGGCGGTGGATGCGGAAGCGGTGCGGGCCTTGAAGGAGGCCTTGAAGAGGAACGGCACATCCGGGTTGATGTCTGCCAACTTCTCTTTGGGGGTCAACCTGTTCTGGCGCCTCTGCGAACTGACGGCTGCATCTCTGCCGGATTATGACATCGAGCTCATCGACATACATCACAATCAGAAGAAGGACTCCCCCTCGGGCACCGCCATGGAGGCCGTAAGAGCCATGCAAGCGGTGACGGGCATAGAGACCGTGCGGCATGGCCGAGAGGGGAAGGTGGAGAAGAGAGGTCGCGAGATCGGGGTCCACTCTCTACGCGCCGGTGACGTCGTGGGCGACCACACCGTCATCTTCGCCGGCAATATGGAGAGGTTGGAACTCACCCATCGGGCCATATCCAGGGAGGCTTTCGCACGTGGGTGCGTGGAGGCTATCAACTGGATCGCAGACAAGAGGGATGGAGAGCTACACAGCATGAGAGAGGTGCTGGAATTATGATTACAGTCATGAAGTTCGGCGGCACCAGCGTGGGTTCCGTGGAAGCTCTGAAGCGATCGGCGGAGATCATTATCCGGCACAAGCATCCCACCATCGTTGTGGTATCGGCCATGTCAGGTGTGACCAACTATCTCATAGGCCACCTTGAAAGCGGCGAGATGAACACCACGGAGACGGTGGACATGCTAAGGAAGAAGCACCTGGACTTGGCCTCGCAGCTACTAGGTGAGAACCTATTCCAAGAGTACTCTGAGGAGCTGAACCGTCGCATGGACTCCTTGGAGGCCAAGCTGAAGGACCTGGATAGCCATGAGTATCCTTTTTTCCGGGACGACATATCTTCCCAGGGTGAGCGTTTCTCTTCCCTCACCCTCAGCTACTACCTACGGGAGCTGGGCATTGATTCAGTGGCCTTGACCTCGGAGGAGGCTGGGATACATGCCACAGGCATGCCTGGTCTGGGCTCAGCGGAGCTCTCCCTTACCTCCCGCGACCTCCCCTACATAGTCCGCCCACTGCTGGATGAAGGGAAGATACCAGTCATCACCGGCTTCTACGGCCGGAACCCGGACGGCCTCCCGCTGACCTTTGGACGCGGTGGCTCCGATTACTCCGGCGCTGTGGTGGCGCACGCCATAGACGCGGACTGCCTGGAGATATGGACGGATGTGAACGGTTTCATGAGCTCGGACCCCCGCATCGTAGCCGGGGCCCGCACTATCGAGGAGATGAACTACAGCGAGGCGGCGGAACTGGCCTATTTCGGAGCCAAGGTGCTGCATCCCCGCACCATCGAACCAGTGCGTCGCAAGCACATCCCCCTACGAGTTAAGAACTCCTTCAACCCCGATGAGCCAGGTACGATCATCCACCATCTGCGCGCCCCACGGGGAGACCTGTTGCGGAGCGTGGCCATGAAGTCCGACCTCTCCATCATCACCGTGAACTCGGCGGAGATCGCCTACCGACCCCGCATGGTGGCCCGCATCATCGACAAGATCGCCGATGCCGGGGTCATCGTCTATGCCATATCCACCTCCCTATCCACCATCGCCTTCCTCATCCACAATCTGGATGTGAAGGAGACCCTGCGTCACCTGAACGCCCTGGAGGGAGAGGATATCGACCGTATCGACGTGAAGAGCAACATGTGCCTCATCTGTGCGGTGGGCGATAATCTCCTGTCCCGCTGTGGTGCCTCGGCGGAGATATTCGGAGCCGTGAGGGATGCCGGGGCGAATGTAGAGCTGATATCCGAAGGTGCCTCCGACGTTTCCTTGAACTTCGTGGTCCCCATGGACCATGCCACCAGTGTGATAAGACAGTTGCATGAGAAATACATAGGTGCTTGAATGAGAGAATTCGAATCCAGAGAAAACCAGATGATCATCGGCGGCATGCCCGCTTGGGACCTCGCAGAGGAATACGGGACACCTCTCTACGTCACGGACGAACAGGCAATCAGAGATAACTTCCGCCGTATCCATTCCGCCTTCAACCGTCACATGGATACCCGTGTGATGTACGCCTGCAAGGCCAACACCAACCTGGCGATACTGAGGGTGCTGGAACAGGAGGGCAGCGGCATCGATGCCGTGTCCATCGGCGAGGTCAAGACCTGCCTCAAGGCCGGCTTCACCCCGGAACGCATACTCTACACCGGTGTCAATGTCAGCGACCCTGAGTTGCAACAGGTGGTCGAGGCAGGGGTGACGGTCAACGTGGACTCCATGTCTGAGTTACATCGCTTGGCGGCTATATCCACAGATGTGCCCATCTCTTTCCGTGTGACGCCCGGGGTGGGCTCTGGCCATCATCCCAAGGTAGTCACCGGGGCCAGGGGGTCGAAGTTCGGTATACCTTTGGAGGATATCGTGGGTGCATACCGGGAGGCTGTGGAGTTGGGCTTCCAACCCCAGGGGTTGCACGCCCACATAGGCTCGGGCGGCCAAGCGGTGGAGCCATTCATGGACCTCATCGACATCATGATCAACGTGGTCAACGACATCAAGGACCAACTGGGCCTCAGCCTCCGCTTCCTGGATATGGGCGGCGGCATCGGCATACCCTACCGTCCCCACGACCCGATCATGGACGTGGACGAGCTGGCGGCCACCTTGACAGATATGATCAACGAGGAGACGGAGATCGAGACCCTGTATGTGGAGCCAGGGCGTTACGTCATCTGCGACAGCACGGTGCTGCTAACCCGTTGTGTGGACCTGAAGGTCACAGCGGAGAAGAACTTCATCGGCGTGGATGCCGGGTTCAACACCCTCATACGGCCGGCGTTCTATGACTCCTACCATCATGTAGCCATCGCCAACAAGTTCCAGAGGGCCTGCGAGCGGAAATTCGACATCGTGGGACCCATCTGTGAATCCGGCGACTACCTGGCCCGGGACAGGGTGCTACCAGAGCCGGAGGAGGGCGACCTGCTGGTGGTCTATGACGCCGGTGCCTACGGCTTCGTGATGAGTAGCAACTACAACTCCCGCCCCCGCTGCCGCGAGATCCTAGTAAACCAGGGAGAGGCTGAAATCATACGGGAGTCGGAGTCCTTGGAGGACCTATGGAGACATCAGCGCGTCCCCCGGAGGCTGAAGCAATGAATTTCTGGAAGTACCATGGGCTAGGCAACGATTTCGTCCTCTTCGAGAACCTGGATGGAGACGTGCCCATGGACCCGGATTTCGTCATCGAGGTCTGCGACCGCCGCTTCGGCGTTGGCGCCGACGGCATCCTGTACGTCTGTGCTTCCGAGAAGGCGGACTACACCATGCGCATCATGAACGCCGATGGTACGGAAGCGGAGATGTGTGGCAACGGCATCCGTTGCATGGCCAAGCATCTATTCGATCGGGGCCTGGTGTCAAGCCCGGACATGACCATAGACACCCTGGCCGGGAAGATGTCCATCCATCTGCAGGAGGGGTGCGGGCAGACCATGGTAGATGTGGACATGGGGGCGCCGGAGCTGGACTGCCGTCGCATCCCCATGGATAGTGAAGGTCAGTTCTTGGACTCCCCTCTGCCGGTGCCGTTGGGAGATATAATGGGTACGGCGGTGTCCATGGGTAACCCTCATTTCGTCACCTTCGACGACCTTTCAGAGGAGGACGTGGAAGAGCTGGGACCATATATAGAGAGCCATCCGCTATTCCCTCACAAGACCAATGTGGAGTTC
>JBFWLS010000080.1:0-4852 GCA_050251995.1 Candidatus Methanomethylophilaceae archaeon | reverse complement strand
TCCGTCCCTTCATTAGGGGCTGGGCTCCTGGCAGTGCGCTCTTCCGCGGTGGCTGAGGACGTGTTCTTCATTACCAAGGAAGAAGTCTTCGAACATGCCTCCGCATCCGCCTTATCCCCCGAAGTGGACCTGCAGAGGAGGCGCATGGAGTTCATGCGCAACCGGAACTCGCTGCCGCCTAAATTCCTGCATCGGAACATGGAGTTCGACGACAGCATGATGCGGTCCGATGATGGGTCGCAGATCTCTGGCACATCCGCCAGCCCCAGCATCTGCACTGCCCAGGTCAGAGTGGTAGACTCCATCAAAGGAATTTCCGGCATACAGGCGGGGGAGATGCCGGTGACCGGCAACACAGACCCAGGATGGACGGCAGACAAGAACGCCACCACCCTGCTTCATAGCGGCCAGACCGTCACTTTGGACGGCAACCGAGGCTGCATCATCAATACATGAGAAAGAGGAATGATCAAATGGACGACAAACATCCGGAATTCAACCATAGCCGTTACTTCAACTTCCACGACCAAGAGAACGACGTCACCGGTTTCATGCGCATCGGCATGAAACCTAACCGAGAGGAGAAGAGCCTGTCCTTCTTTCTCATGATCGGGAACGAGGTGATGGGGATCAAGGCCGAGACCCCTTTTGATGATGATTCGTTCCGTTGCCAAGGCTTGGAGTTCGCTCCACGGGGAGAGGAGAGATGGAGTCTACGGTACCAGGGACAGTTGCAAGACCGTGAGGGTCGGGCCCATCAGGTTACTATGGAGTTGGATTGGAAGCCTTTGCATCCAGAGTTCGACTACCATCGTTGTGTCAGCAAAGAGGGGGAGAGGATTAGCGCCAGCGTAGCCTCGGAGCATTTCGAGCAGTTCGGCTCCCTGCGGGGGGAGCTGAGCGTGGACGACCGAAAATGGAGCATCTCCGCCCGTGGGGAAAGGGACCGTAGCCTGGGTGTGAGGGACTGGGGCTCACCCGTGAGCTGGCTTTGGATTAACTCCCAGTTCTCCGACAACGAAGCCTTCAACCTCACCAAGTTGGTGATGGACGAGGGCACGGTGGACTCCGGTTTCATCTACTACGGGGATGTGAACCGCCCCCTGCGCTCCGTGAAAGCGGAGGTTACCCTAGATGGGCCGGCCGACCCCCGCTCGTTCCATCTCACTTTAGAGGACCATGATGGTTGGCTCTATCATGTGGAAGGACAGGTCCTTAAAAAGGCAGAGATGCCGTTCCAAGGGGCAGACGGAACCAAGGCGGTCATCGTGGAGACCTTGGCAGAGTACACATGGGGGAAACAGAAAGGCTACGGGATAGCAGAGTTCATGTATCGTCTCTGAACGGGCACTATCGTCCAGAGGCGCCCGTCGCTGCAGGCTCGACCATTGTCCTTAACGGGGTTAATCTTAAATACATTATTACTCATATGAGTAATTAATACCGAAAAGGATGGTGAACAGAATGCCTGGTAAAGATGGAACCGGACCCCTTTCACAGGGACCCCGAACAGGAAGAGGACTGGGTGCCTGCGCCCCTGCCAAGGATGAACAGACGGTGATGCCCCGCTTCAGGGCCGGCAGAGATGCTGGCCAACGCTTAGGAAGACAAGGCCGCGGGATGCGCATGGGAAGAGGGGGGTCAGCCCTCCAATGAAAGTAGCGGTAGCATTAGACGGAGACCAGGTGTCGGGCCATTTCGGACACTGCGAGAGATATGGCATCTACCAGGTCGATGACGGCCTTGCCACCCATGTGGAGACCGTCCCCAGCCCTGGTCATGAACCGGGCAAGCTCCCAGTCTTCCTGGCCGGCCACCATGTGGATCTGGTCATCGCCGGAGGCATGGGCCCCAAGGCGGTGGAGCTCTTCCGAGAGATGGGCATAGAAGTGTTACTAGGAGTGTCTGGAAGCGCTGCGCAGGTGGCAGAGACCTTCGCCAGCGGCAAATTGAAAGCCGGCGTCAGCTCCTGCCACCACTAATCTTTTTTCGAGGAGGGATCTCATGAAAATATGCATAACGAGCAAAGGAGAGGGCTTGCAAGCTCAATTCGAGGAACGGTTCGGACGTTCCCCTTACTTCACTTTCCACGAGCTAGAGGCAGAGACCACTGAATCCATGCTCAACCCCCATGCGGATGGCTCCGGGGGCGTGGGCCCCCGGGCCGCCCAACTGGTGGCGGATAAAGGTACCATGGTTCTCATCACCGGCCACTTGGGAGACAACGCTTCCAAAGCCGTGCAGCAGAGTGGCATCAAAGCATTCCAAGGCCGGAGCGGCATGACGGTGGCTGAAGTTCTGGACGAATACCGCGCCGGTAAACTGGCGACGTTGCAGTGATATGATAATCGCTGTGCTGAGCGGCAAGGGTGGTACGGGGAAAAGCACCGTGACCGCCAATCTGGCCCATACCCTCTCCAGGAACATGGAGACAATCGCCGTTGATTGCGACGTGGAGGAGCCGAACCTGCACCTATTCTTCCCTGGAAAGAGCAAGGACGAAGATGTGCAGGTGCCAGTCCCGGTAGTGGACCCCGGTCTCTGCAACCTCTGCGGCGCCTGTGCCCGCTTCTGTCGCTTCGGCGCCTTGGTCATGGGCCTGCAGGGTCCAGCCCTAAACCCTCAGATGTGCCATTCCTGTGGCGGATGCGTCTTGGTATGCCCGCGGGACGCCATCTCCGAGACAGGAAGGTCCGTAGGAGTGATCAGGACCAGCATCCCCCAGCCGGGACTGACCTTGGTCACCGGGGTCCTGAACGAAGGCGAGGTGAGGGCCCCACCGGTAATCAAACGGGCCAAGGAGAGCCTGCTCCAGGATTGCACTGCGGTACTGGATTCCAGCCCCGGTATAGCCTGTCCGGTGATCGAGACCTTGGACGAAGCGGATGTGGCCATACTGGTGACGGAATCCACTCCCTTCGGCCTGCATGACCTGGAATTGGCTGCGGATGTGGTTCAGAGGATGGGCATACCTGCAGGGGTGGTCATCAACCGTAGCGATGGCCAGGATGCCGATGTGGTCGCCTTCTGTCGCCGCCGCTCCCTCCCCGTACTGATGACCATCCCCTTCGACCGCAACATCGCCAAGGTACAGAACCAGGGTGGCCTCATCTGCCGTTCAGATGAGTCATGGATGGAACTCTTCCTCTCCCTATACCATCGGACGGAAGCGCTCCTTGGAGGCGGAACATGAAGAAACTAGCTGTCATCAGCGGCAAGGGCGGTACCGGCAAGACCATGGTTTCCGGGGCCTTGGCAGAGATGAACCGGGAATCCCAGGTGCTGGCCGACTGCGATGTGGATGCCGCCAACCTGCAAATGCTGTTCCAAACCCATCCCATCAGCCGAGAGCCGTTCCGAGGCTTGGAGTCCGCCGTCCTCGATGCCTCACAATGCACGCAATGCGGGGTCTGCCTGCAAGCCTGCCGCTTCGGGGCCATAAGTAACGAGGATGGCCATCAAGTGGACGTCATGCACTGTGAAGGCTGTGGGGTCTGCGAGCATGTCTGCCCCGAAGGGGCGATAACCATGGGAAAGATCCAGAACGGAGAGCTTTATGTCTCCGAGACGGAACGGGGCACCCTGGTGCACGCCCGGCTATTCCCTGGCTCCGGCACCTCTGGCCTCCTGGTGCACGAGGTGAAACGGAAAGCGGAGAGCCTGCAGCCGCCATCGAAATGGCTGCTGGTGGACGGCCCCCCGGGGACCGGCTGCCCCTTGATCTCCACCGTCAGCGGCATGGACGCCGTACTCATCGTCACCGAGCCCAGCGTGTCCGCGCTGCACGACCTGGACAGGGTGGTCAATGTCTGCCGCCGGTTTGGGCCCCGCATCATGGTCCTCATCAACCGCTTCGACTTGGAGCCTGACATCTGCCACGGTATCGAGGATTACTGCCGCTTGGAGGACTTGGCTATCGTGGGACGGGTGCCTTTCGACATCCGGGTCATCGAAGCCGTGCGTCAAGGAGTCCCGGTGACTCGGCTGGATTGCGAGGCCGGCAAAGCCTTAATACCCGTATGGCAAGATATTGGGTCGGAACTGATCTAACATGAACGATGAAGAAGACAGGGATTGCTGCCACAGGAAAAGGGGTCGACCCCGGGTTTGCCGCACCATCGGAGAGGATGTGGACTTCCAATGCTACCGCCCGGTCTGCGACAAGAACGGCGTGGACGAGGGCTCTGTGACCATCGACCCGGCGGAGATGGAGTCTATGCGGCTGGTGGACCTCCTGGGCATGGACCAGGAATCCGCCGCCAACACCATCGGGGTGTCCCGCAAGACCTTGTGGCGCGACCTGCATGAAGCTCGTCGCAAGGTGACGGAGGCGTTGGTCAACGGCAAGACCATCCACGTCAGCGGCTGCAAGCGACAGGAAGGCCATGAGTGCCCACAACGGGCCGACCAATAGAATCTTGGCTGATGGGTGTCTGAGATGCCATCGTCACTGCTAGAGCTGACTCCGGGGGTGTTCCAGCATCAGGAGCACTTATACACTCGCTCCCTGAATCCCGGTGTAAGGATATACGGCGAGCGTCTGGAGTCATTTGATGGGGTCGAGTACCGGCAATGGTCCCAACGCCGCAGTAAGCTGGCGGCTTTCATCCGTCTGGGCGGGGATGCCTCCTCCATCAACCACGACAGCCGGGTGCTGTACCTCGGTGCAGCCAGCGGTACCACCGCCAGTCACGTCTCGGACATTGTGCATGATGGTGTGCTTTACTGCGTGGAGTTCTCGCCTCGATCGTTCCGGGACCTTGTTAGGAGCTGCGAGGGGCGGTCCAACATGCATCCTGTGCTGGGGGATGCCACCCAGCCGGAGGAGTACCAGTTTCTAGTGGGGCAGGTG
>JBFWLS010000079.1:0-4866 GCA_050251995.1 Candidatus Methanomethylophilaceae archaeon | reverse complement strand
CCGCAACCACACGGATATTGGCGGGGAAGAAAAGGAGTACACGGTCGACCGTCTCATACCCAGCTTGGGAGTGGGGGGCATATCCGGTGCCCTGTCCAGTATGACGGGCATTGGCGGAGGCAGCATCAACGTGCCCATGATGAACATCTGGATGGGCGTGCCCATCAAGGTCTCCACGTCCACCAGTTCCTTCATCATCTCCATCACATCCATGGCCGGGGCGGCCATCTACTATGTGAACGGCACCCTCCTGCCACTTATAGCAGCCACGGTGGCTTTGGGCATGGTGACCGGCTCATACCTCGGGGCCCATAGCAGCCGCCACATCAAAGGACACGCCCTGCGGAGATACTTCTCCCTCTTCATGTTCGCCATGGCCGCAGTGTCGCTTTTGAAGGCCGGGGGTCTGCTATGAGATCGGATACTAGATTGGCCTCTCGATACATCCTGTACACCCTCTATACCGGACTGGCCTTCACCGCCGTGGGCCTGGCTCTGGCATTTACTGACCTGGGAGTTGATTCCGTTCTGTTCACGTTGGGACCGTACGACATCCGATCCCAGTCAATAGTGGAGATAGGGCTGACCATGATGATATTTTCACCTTTGGTGGGAGCAGGGTCCCTTTTCGCCATATTCCTGTGCCGGAAGGACTGGAAGTACGCCCTGACGACCTTGACGGTGTTGGGACTGGTGGCCCTCGCCTTGGTCCAAGGTTTGCTGTGAATCTGGATCCAGCTGTGGTCAACGATGAGAATCGCGATTCAGAATAGGGCACAACCCATACCAAGAATGCCTCTCCTTTGGATTCGGTGTGCAGACCTAATTAAACGATGACAGAAGTATCGGAGACATCGACGATGGTGCCTGAAACGGAGGGTCATTCATGGCGTCGGTCCCGGAAAAGTAAAATGGTGCAGGGGAAGGGATTCGAACCCTCGAACGTCTGCACGACTAGACCCTGAATCTAGCACCTTTGGCCAGGCTCGGTAACCCCTGCTTGAAGTGGCTTATTACATGATTATATAAAAAAGATTACCCCCGGCCTCACACCCACCACACTTACTGCCAGCGACAATAGTTGGACGGGTACAGCGGGTCTGGATGTCCCCTACCGGGGCAGTGAAAGGAAAAGGAAAAGGACGAGACGGAACTCGTCGATATAATGGAAGCGTCTGGAGGCCTACGCCTTCATGATCTTCATCCAGCCACCGCTCTCATAGACCGCTAGGTTCCTGGCGATGAGAGACTGCTGGAACTCGTTCCAGGAAATAATCTCCAGTCTATCGTTGTTACCCTTGGTGAACTGAATACCGTTGGTGCCCTTCACACGACCAGGCTTCAGACCCTTGTTGCTGGCAATCATCTGGGCCTTTTCCAGGTCAATCTTCGTCATTACCATATATTTATCCCTCCTGAATAGGCCACACGTCTCTGCATGACCTTAGTTGCAATTTATTTGATTAATATTTATATGTTTTCCTAAAATAGAGGTGTCCAGACTATTTTTCATATATAAAGATGCGCAATTGTGTAAATAATCTTGATTTTCCCCTCTGGCTTTGCTTGGAGTGTGCAACCCATTTATTAGCAAAGTCTTTCATTGTAATCAGGCATAATGAGGGGGATTCCATGTCGCTTTTCGGGTCTTCGGGAATAAGAGGATTGGTAGGTAGTAGGATTACCCCGGAGCTGGTGATGTCCATCGGCTCCGCTGTGGGCAGCATCTATGATGAGGTGTTCATCGGAAGAGACACCCGCAGTAGCGGGGACATGATGGTCAGCGCCTTGAGCGCTGGATTACTATCCGTGGGCTCCGACGTGCATGATGGCGACATTCTCCCCACCCCCACCGTGGCCAGGTACGCAACCGGCTACGGATGCGCCATCATGGTCACCGCATCCCATAACCCCTCCCCCTACAACGGCATAAAACTATGGAACCCAGACGGCTCCGCCTTCGACGACCAGCAATCGAAGGAGATCGAGGAGGCCATCGCTGAACATACGTGGAAGACCAGGAGATACGATAAACTGGGCACCATGCGCGCTGAGCATGGAGCCTTGGAGCAGCACATGGATGCCATCCTATCCGTCCTGCAGGCGGAAGGAGAAGTAGTGTTGGATTGCGCCTCCGGACCCACATCGCTCATCACCCCGATCATGCTGAGGAGGATGGGTTGTAAAGTCACCGCCCTCAACAGTCAGATAGACGGCCACTTCCCGGGACGAATGCCGGAGCCTCTGGAGGAGAACCTGGGCGACCTCATCACCCTCGTCCGCTCCAAGCCGGGGGCCATCGGTCTGGCTCACGATGGGGACGGGGACCGCATCATAGCCGTGGACGACTGCGGACGTTACTTGGACGGAGACCGCCTTCTAGCCCTCTTCGCGAGTTTTCTTAAACCAGACGGCATCGTAGTGCCAATCAACGCTTCCATGGTCATAGACGACCTGGTGCAGGGGCCAGTGCACCGCACCCGAGTGGGCGACGTCTTCGTATCCGATGCCTTGAAGAAGAGCGGATTGAAATTCGGCGGGGAGCCTTCCGGAACCTTCATCTTCGCTGACCAGACCTTCTGCCCAGACGGGGTTTACGGCGCCGCCTTCCTGGCCAAGATGGCGCAGGAAGCATCCCTGGCGGAGATGGTGGACGAGATACCGTCCTACCCCATGGCCCAGAAAGTCTATCTCTACGATGGAGACCGGGAGCAGATCTCTGCCAAGCTCTGGACAGAGATTTCCTCCCTGGATTACGAACAGTTGATATCCGTGGACGGTTGGAGGGCGGAATTCGACAGCGGATGGTTCCTCGTCCGCTTCTCCGGCACCGAGCCCAAAATCCGCGTTACTGCCGAGGCCAGGGACATCACCTACATGAACTGCCTAATGGACATCGCCGACAGCGTGCTGGAGAGGTGCTTGCGATGAGAGCCTTGATCCTGGCGGCGGGGGAGGGCACCCGCCTCAAACCCATAACGGACAACCTGCCAAAGCCCCTCATAACAGTGGGCGGCAAGCCTCTGCTGACCCATACACTGGAAGCCTTGCGCCAAGTCGGCGTGGATCGAGTGAGCATCGTGGTGGGATTCCAAGGCGAGCGTATCCGCAAGCATTACCAAAGAGGGGAGCCCCTGGGTCTAGATATCGACTACATCGAACAGAAGGAGAGGAAGGGGACCGCTCATGCCATCGGCACGGCGGAGGGGCGTTTCCAGGAGCCGTTCTTCTGCATGGCGGGGGATGTCATGGTCTCCCCCTCCGACCTACATGCCATGCTGGACCTGCAGAAGGAGAAGGGGGGAACGGTGATGGCCGCGGTGGCGGTGGACAACCCGTCCTCCTATGGCGTGCTCAGGGTGCAGGAAGGCAGGATGCTTGAGATCGTGGAGAAACCGCGGGCACCGGCAGGCAACCTCATCAACGCTTCCATCTATCTGATGGACCCAGCGGTGTTCCGACACATCCAAGCCACGAATCGCTCCCCTCGAGGAGAATATGAGATCACTGACTCGCTGACGATGATGGCCGCCCAAGAAGGAGTATGGGTGCACCAGCTGCACGGGGACTGGATGGACATAGGCAGCCCCTGGGACCTGCTGGAGGCCAATCGTATGATCATGGACAAGATGACGGGATCCATTCAAGGCCAGGTGGAGGAGGGTTGTCACCTGCACGGGCCGGTGGTGGTGGAGGAGGGAGCAAGGATACGCTCCGGCTCCTACATCGAGGGGCCTGTGTACATCTCCAGTGGCTGCGACGTAGGGCCGAACTGCTATATCCGCGCCCACACCTGCCTGGGTCCGGATTGCCGGGTGGGGAACGCCTGCGAGGTCAAGAACACCTTGGTCTCCGCCGGTTCCAAGATTCCGCACCAGAGCTACGTGGGCGACAGCATTATCGGACGCGACTGCAACCTGGGTGCCGGAACCAAGGTGGCCAACCTGCGTTTCGACCATCGCAGCATCCGGGTGAATCTGAAGGACAAGGAGGTGGACACCGGGCGCCGCAAGCTAGGAGTGATAATGGGCGATGACGTCAACACCGGCATCAACTGCGTCATCCTGCCAGGAACGGTCATCCACCACGGAGCATCCATCGGACCAGGGGCCAAGGCCCAGGGGGTCATCGGCCCCAATTCGTTCATCCGTTAAGGTATAACTTCCAGCGACACCATGCGACCGTTGGAATCGTACGCCCGCCAGCTCTGCGTGTCATAGGGACGGCAGCTGATGATGTGCACCCCGCCCCAGTGACGGAAGAACTGCAGGTCGTCATCCGAGGGCTCGTTGCTCGGCCCGGGATGGGAGTGCACAGAGCCACAGAGGGAGAAGTCCACGGGAGCCATCCACACATCTATGATGCCATGACTGTCACCGGACACCGTGCCCGGCAGGAGGACCAACTCCACGATGACTCCCTCCTCCGCCCGCATCATGCACAGGAACTCGTTGGGATCGACAGAGCGGGAGGAGGCATTGATCATCTCCAGGACCTGCTCCTCTATGGCTCGCACCCTCCTCATAGGGATGTCACCAGCTTCTCGTGCATCCGCTCATAGAAGTTGTCCTCGAAACGGATGAAGCGACAGCAGTTCTTGGAGAGGGAGAACTCCAAGCGGGTGCGACCGGGTATCTGGTACTCCCGCTGTCCATCGATAACCAGCAGACATCCCCGATCCAGAGGGAGCTCCACGGTGATGGTGGAACTGGTGGGCACCACCATGGGTCGGGCGGCGAACTTGAAGGGAGCCATGGGCACGAAGACGAAGGCGTTCACGCCAGGGTCGATTATAGGGGAGCCCACGCTCATGGCGTAGCAGGTGGACCCGGTGGGCGTGGCTACGATGACCCCGTCCGCACGCAG
>JBFWLS010000078.1:0-4887 GCA_050251995.1 Candidatus Methanomethylophilaceae archaeon | reverse complement strand
CGATGTTGCTGCCGGTGAGCCTCTCCAGTGCGTTCTTGGTGAACACCCCGTGCGTGCAGGCCACACTCACTCCTTTAGCGCCTTGCAGCTTGAGCTGCTCTGTGGCCGCCAGGATGGTGCCGCCGGTGGCGATGATATCGTCCACGATGAGTATGCTCCTTCCCTGGCAGTCCACGTGCGCTGGTGCTATGCGGACGTCTGTCCCGGATAGGCGCACTTTCTCCAAATGGTCCCAGGGGACACCCATGAACTCCCCCACCTCCTTGGCTCGGCCAGCGGCACCGATGTCCGGAGACAGTACAAGGTCGATATCACGATCCTGGAAGTAGTCGGCTATGGCCCGGGCGGCCTTGACGTCCTTGGCCGGGCAGTTGAACCAGCGTAGGACATCCTCCTTGTGGATGTCGATGGTGAGGACGCGGTCGCAGAGCAGCTCCAGCCTCTTAGCCATGACCTTAGCGCTCTCCGGCTCTCCCGGTTTGAAGATTCGGTCCTGTCGCGAGTATCCGTAATAGGGGATTACCAGGGTGATGCTCTTAGCCCCCAGCCGATCCACGGCGTCCTGGAGGAGGAACATCTCCACGATATTCTCGTCCGGGTAGGTGTTCTGCACGATGATGACGTCATCATCCAACTCCCCATCCTCGATGCGGGTGTAGCACTCCCCATCCGGGAATCGGGTGCTGGCCGCCTGCACGTATTTGCAGTCCAGCTTCTGAGCCAGCTCTTTGGCCAGGTCCCGGGATGATGAACCACCGACTACTATCATGCGGCGATAATCGACTTGTAGTAATAATAATTGGCGATTGATGCAACGCCAAGGCCCCACATCAAGATGCTAGATGCGCTGCAGAAGGATGGAAGTTGGGATGGCAGACGATTATCCGCTCGGGAGTCTGCCGTCGTTTAATCGTGGAGGATGGTGGGGAGCCAGCATTCCACGATGCTGATGTTGGGACGGTTCTCCACCATTAACTCGTGGATCCAGTCCAGCTCCTCCTTGTTGTCGTAGGCCACACAACCGATCTCCTGTTCTTCTCCACCATCCATCGATCTGAACACCCTGCAAACGCTGCTGTGACCCGGCTCGGCAGCCTCGAACCTGATTCCGTTCTCCTATGAGACACCTCATTTCTTCATGCAAACATTCACGAATTCACCGATACGCACCTCTGGACCGATGATCTCCACCCCCGAATGGCGGGTGGAGAGAATATGCGGCAGCGTCTTCTTCTCCTCCTCGTTGGCTTAGTTGACCTGAACGATTCTGGCATGGCAGGTCATATGGAGTCGCGCTTGTATGTCATCAGGGTGCCGGCGCCGCCGGCCTCGTCCCCCAACCGGGGGGGGGGCGATCAAATCGCGGGGGAGTTTACTGCATCATTGCAGCTGATTGGAGGCGACGTTGCAAGCGCATCCCTCTAGCCACAATTCGATGAGGAAGCGTAATACTCAGGGTTGAAATAAATTGCTTGTGATACGTTATTCATGGGAGAAGGAGTGGTTAGTGACCAGATCAGCCTAGGGAAGATTGAGAAGTATCTGCAGACCACTGCCCGTGCCTTGGAGGCTTTGAGCATAGCCCCGCCGGAGCGATCCTTCCACCGACGCATGGCAGAGGACTTCCTGGGCATGGCACGTTCCTACTACGATGATGCTGTGCATTTTCGGGAGCAGGGCGACCTGGTGAACGCCTTCGCCTCCGTGAACTACGCTCATGGCTGGCTGGACTGCGGCGCCCGAATAGGACTTTTCGATGTCGATGGGGACGACCAGCTTTTCACCCTTTTCGAGTGACACGTGCGCCCTGCGGGTCCAGATGCACCCGGATGCCCGTCATCCCCAAGGCGGACTCCGCCGCCTCCAGGTCGCCATGCATGAATATGGCGTTCCCCAGCATGGCCATACCGCTACGGGCGAAAGGACGCACAATATTCATGGCTCCCCGCACGGCCTCGTTCTCCAGCCGACAGTGATGGGAGAAACGGTTGGACAGCTGGAACAGACGATCCAGGGTGGGCTGGGCCAGATACCTGTCCAAGCATCGTCCGCCGCACTCGTCTATGCAGCCCATCACACCGGGGTCCAAGATGATGGAGGCCGTGGAGATCTTCGGCCCCAGCACCACCAAGGAGAGTTCCAGTTCCCAGTCCCTGGATCGTACCTCCCCGTACGGGGGCAGGCCCGGACTGACTCGGGTGGACTGTCCATGGCCCATGAGGGCGCTGACATCCCCCAGGCCCCCACCGGTCTCGATCTCCGCGCGGTGGGCGGCCTCGAAGGCCGAGCGCCGGGGAAGCCCACAGAGCTCCGCCGCCGCCAGACAGGCGGCGATGCTGCCAGCGGCGCTCATGCCCATTCCCTGTGACAATGGTAGCTGGTGCCGGATGTCGATGCGAAGACCATGGCAGCCAAGGATCCCCAGGGCCCGTCGCGTCACCGGTGCCTCCGACTCCTGTCCGTGGAAGAGGATGGTGTTTTCATACCCGTTGGCATCCTCCGCTCTGGCCAGGGCCCCTTTATCCAGACAGAATCCTGCCCCGGCAGAGCCCGATCTTAGCAGGTCCCCCGGGATGCGGGCGGAGCGGAAGAAGCAGGTGATGTGGCCGGGGCAGAACGCCTCGGCCATCATGGGAGCATGTCCACGCAGGCGTCGATGATGGATTCCGCCAAGGCCCGCTTGTCCCCCGAGACCTCCTTGGCCTCCTGCTCCGTGACCAGGATGATCCTCCCCTCGCCCTGGCCTACCATGGATATGTCGTTGGCCACCGTTAGATGCGGCCCCTCCACGCTCATGCGTTGCCGGGCGCGAGCCACAAGGTCCTCGTCTGACATGCCGGACTCGGCCTTGAAGGCTACCAGGAGACGGCAGTGGCCCGCGATGCGGGGCAGGAATTTGGGTACGGTGCTGAGGTGTAGGGTGAGGTCCCCGGCGTCGCTGGATATCTTCCCTTCCCTGGGTTGGGGGGCGAAGTCCGCCAATGCCGCCGGTACAATGACCAGGTCGAAATCCCTCCCCTCCGCCAGGTCCTCCAGCTCCCGGGTGTGCCGGAAGCGCTTACATTCGATGTAGGAGGGTATGGGCACGTCCGTGGCCCCCAACCAGCACTCTAGGTTGGCGCCGCGTTCGAAGCACACCTCCAGGAGGTTGGCGGTCATGGCGCCAGTGGAGCGGTTGGTGATGATGCGCATCTCATCTATGGGCTCTTCGCTGCGGCCACCGATGATCAGGACCTTCTTCCCTTCCAGGTCGCTCTTGCCCAGGGCCCGCAGCACCTCCGCCACCACCTCAGGGCGGGAGGCCACCTTGGCCCGGACATCAACCACGTGCGGTCCTAGGACCTTCACGCCCATGTCCTCCAGCCGTTGCAGGTTGGAGGCCACGGCGCGGTTGCGGAACATGCAGTCATGCATGGCCGGGGCGATGAGCACGGGGATATCCGAGCCTAGGGCCACGGTGGCCATGGTGGTCACTGGCCCGTCATCGATCCCCAAGGCCATTTTGGAGATGGTGTTGGCCGTGCATGGGTAAACCAACAGTAGGTCGGCGTGGTCCTTGCCGTCCCCCAACAGGGAGACGTGCTCCGCCTGCCCGCTCAGGGCGGTGATGGGCGGGACGCCGCTGGCGAACTCCAGCGAGTAGGGGGTGACGATATCCTGGGCCGCAGCGGACATCACCGGTATGACCTTGGCGCCGTGTCGGACTAGGTCGCGGACGAGGGCGAAGCACTCCACCGCTGCCACGCTGCCGGTGACGCCGAGGACTATGATCCGTCCGTCCAGTCTATGGCTGATCTCATTGCGTATCTCCATCGAAGGGTGCATCTCATACCTCCATTATCTTCCTGATGACCGCCTCCGCCTCGGCACGCACCGCGGCCGGTCCCTGGGAGGCATCTATGATCGTGAATCCCCTCTCCTGGGCTATCTCCAGGTAGCGTTGCCGGACGCGGACCAGGAAATCTCGTTTTTCGAACTTGCTGGCATCCCCTCGTTCAGAGGTCCTTTGCAGCCCCACGTCGGGGTCGACGTCCAGCAGGATGGTCAGGTCCGGCTCCATTACCACGGGGCGGTTGAGCTCCCATAGCCACTCTGGGTCCCCGGCATGGCCATCCAGGGCGCTGGACTGGTAGGCCAGGGTGGAGGCGTAGTAGCGGTCGCAGAGGACTATGCGTCCGGCATCCTTCCAGGCACGTACGCGTTGGGTATGGTCGGCCCGGTCGGCTACGAAAAGGAGGGTCTCCGCCAGGGGGGGGAAGCGCTCCTCCCGCCGTAGCATCATGCCGATGGCGCCGTCACTGGGCTCGGCGGTGAGCTCTACCTCCGCATCCTGGGACAGGATGGTGGCCAGCTCCCTCATGCAACTGCTCTTCCCAGCGCCGTCTATGCCCTCGAAGACCACGAAGAGGCCGCTCCTCATGTACCGCCTCCTGCCTTGCGTCGCTGGTATCGGGTACTGAGGATGGCATCACGGGCGGCCTTGGTCTCGTCCACCCTGGTCACGGTGGTGGAGGAGGGCGCGGCCGCCGCTGTCTCGGAGTCGGAGCCGGCGATGCGCAGCAGCACCTCTGCCATCATGTCTAAGGTCTCCTTGCTCTCGTCCTCGGTGGGCTCGATCATCAGGGCTTCTTCCACCAGCATGGGGAAGTACACCGTGGGTGGGTGCAGGCCATGGTCCATCATCATCTTGGCCACGTCCATGGCCCTGATGCCACGACGTTCCTTCAGAGAAGCGGCGCTGGCCACGAACTCGTGCTTCTTCAAGTCGCCGTAGGGGATGTCGTAGGCGGCCTTCAGCCTCTCCTTCAGATAATTGGAGTTCAAGACCGCGCCTTCCGTGGCTCTTTTCAAGCCATCCCCTCCCTGCCTTAGGATATAGGCATAGCC
>JBFWLS010000077.1:0-4930 GCA_050251995.1 Candidatus Methanomethylophilaceae archaeon | reverse complement strand
TAATAACTTACTCGCGCCCGAAGGCATGGCCAAGGGAGAGGGGGCGACAATTAATATATAGCGAGGAACCCTGCAAGAGAACGGTTCTATGCGGATTGCTTGGCATGGTCATTCCTGTTTCGAATTCAGCGATGGCACAAGCGTGGTCATTGATCCCCATGATGGGAAATCGATCGGCATCACGCCACCTTCCGTGCGTGCAGACGTGGTCCTAATGACTCACGACCATTATGACCACAATGCTGTCCGCGTCGTACGTGGGGCGCACAAGGACTTCAGCGAGAAGGCCGGGGAGTTCGAATCCGGCGGCATCCATTTCATGGGCCTCCCCAGTTACCACGACGAGAGCAGGGGCGCCCGCCGGGGGAGGAACACTGTTTATCGCTTTGAGATGGATGGCATAGTCTTTTGCCACTGTGGTGACCTGGGCCACCTCCCTGACGATTTCTTCTTCTATCAGCTGGGCAGGGTCGACGTCCTCTTAGTGCCGGTGGGCGGAGTGTTCACCTTGCAGGTGGACAAGGTCTTGCAGCTGGTGGAGCGTATCGCCCCCAAGATTGTTGTGCCCATGCACTACCGTGTCGGTGGCCTTTCCATAGCCGTTGACAGCTTGGATGTCTTCCTGTCGCGGGTCCCGGAGGACCGGGTCTACCATGTGGGCAACATGGTGGAGATTTACTCCGATGACCTGCAGGAAGGAACGGAATACTGGGTTTTCTCGCTCTGAGCGGGTTCTAATAGAAATGCAGTGCGTCCTCGAGACGACCCAGTTCGATGGGAGTGCTGATGTCCCCTACCAAGGCACCCTTGCTGTTGGCCACCAGACAGGAGCCTACCGTGGCCGTGCCATGATTCAGGGTGCTGCGGAAAGCATCCACCTTCAGCACCTGTCGCAGGAGCTCCAGATCCTCGTCCGTGGTCGCAGGATGGCAGACCACGCCGTTATTGGTGGCTTTGCATATCGCCCCCACGGTGTCCATGCCAGCTATGGTGGCTTGCACGCACTCCACCCCCAATGCGTCAGTGATGAGCGACAGGTTGTTCTTGCTGATGGATGGGTCGACGATGGCGCCGTTGTCGTTCACCAGTATGTTGTTGCCGGCAGCGTTGTGCTTGTCCGTCAGAAGGTGCACGTTCATATCCTTCGGGATACGGGCCAGCTCGTCGGCCTCGATAAAGCCGGAAACCACGGTTCCATAGGAGTTCAAAGCTGCCAAGGATCCCACCACGTGGCTGCTGGATATGTTGCATCGGACCGCTTGCACCTGCAAAATCCCCTCCAGCTCAGAGACAAATTCGTCTGAGGCATCCAAAGGCAAAAGGGAATGCCTCTCGCTGGCTACGCAGTAGACCCCCAGGTAGGGGCTTCCGTTGTAGCTGGAGAGCTTAATCATTTTTGTTTCACTCGTCGGATAGCGAGACTTCCACCAATCCATCGTCGAACTTCACGGCCTTCACCGTAATCTTGGATGGGGGTTTCTGGATTCCTCGCTCCCAGATCTTCTCGTTCACGGAGCTGTCGATCCACACTTTGTCCTCCTCGGCCTTCATGTGTCTCATTACGAACTCCCTGACTTCCTTCACGGCTCTGTTGGCCCTCTTGGTCCTGGGGACGGTCTTGGTGTCCCGCAGGGGAATGTTCATGATCCTCTCGGTCTCTTCCATCTTAATCACTACTCATCCAGGTTGCCGGTGCGCCAGGACCTTCTCTTGGGGTGACGAAGGAATTTCCTGTTGGTTCTAATCATGACCCATGCAGGAACCCTTCTGTTCTGCTTGGTGGCCTTGTTAAGCCTTGTTTTCATGGCGGGTGGCTTGTTGCTTGTCATATTCATCTCCTCTCGATGCTTATCTCCCGACGTTTGGGAGTTACCTGCCGGAGTATGTCCCTAAGCATGTTGTCGTCTATCGGGCCGTTAAGCCGGCCGGATTGAGCGATCTGAATGAGTTGCGACTCCACCAT
Organism: Candidatus Methanomethylophilaceae archaeon; assembly: GCA_050251995.1. Classification (GTDB taxonomy): domain Archaea; phylum Thermoplasmatota; class Thermoplasmata; order Methanomassiliicoccales; family Methanomethylophilaceae; genus JAQUUA01. The sequence continues at coordinate 2,967 of JBFWLS010000077.1, read as the reverse complement.
CTCCGCCATGTCAGGGTAGGCAATCCTGACGGTGCCCAACCTGTCCCTAGCCTCAGGGGTTAGAATCTGGCGGAGGATGGCCTGTTTCTGCGCTTCCATCTGCTTCGCCCGCTCTTCGGCTGCAGCATTCTGCTGGCCCTGCCTCTGCAGATCCATCATCTTCCGTTGCCTTATAGCGTCCAGCTCATTCTCATCCATAGGGTTCGCCTCCTTCAGGCGTTCATCTCATCGAACACTTCCTTCGCGGCGTTGTCCATTAGGGACATGCCGGCAGGGCTGATGCTGCGGCCTTCCTTGTCCTTCTTGCTCAGATAACCGGCGCCCTCGAGCTGCATCATGCACTTCCTGGCGATGCTGCGGCTGCCCCTCACGGCCTTGTTGGGCTTGGCGCCCCGGTCGGCGAAGCCGCCGTACTCGGCGGCCATGCGGGAAGACCCCATCGGGCCTTTGACATACAGTTTCCTCAAGATGGAAGCGGATCTGGTGAACCACCAGTCCTCTTGGACAGGTGCCTTCTCAGTGTGCCTGCCGGTCTTGGCGAACTCGGCCCACTCTGGAGGGACGATGGCTTCGTTCTCCTTGAGTTTCTCAGCGGCCTTGAGTATGAGCCTTTCTGCAGGAACATCGTAGACGGTGACCATGTTATTCTACCTCTGCTAATAGCACACGGGCTAAAGTATAGCGTTAGTGCTATTGTGGGAATAATCAACCTATATAAAAGTGTTATGGGTTCCGGAGACGATGTGGCCGTGACACCAGAAGATTATTATCGCCTACTGCCATACAGCGTATCGTGAGAATCGTTGTGGCTATCAGCGGCGCCTCCGGTAGCATCTACGGTATCCGTCTCCTGGAGCACCTGCAGGGGGAGAAGATACTGGTCGTCTCCTCCACCGCCAAGCAGATACTCGAGCACGAGACCGGATATCGCGTGGCGGACGTCTACGCCATGGCGGACCAGGTATTTGAGGACAATGACCTTTTCGCCTCTATCGCCTCTGGCAGCTACCCCTGCGATGCGGTGGTGGTAGCGCCATGCAGCATGTCCACAATGGCCAAGGTGGCGCACGGTATCGCGGACACCCTCATCACCCGCAGCGCCTCCGTGGCCTTGAAGGAGCGGCGCTTGTTGATCATGGTCCCGCGGGAGACGCCCAAGAGCGCGGTGATGTTGGAGAACGAGATGAACATGGTGCGGTACGGAGCCGTGGTCCTGGACGCCAACCCTGGCTTCTACTGTCGTCCTGGGAGCGTGGACGATATGGTCAATTTCGTGGTCGGCAAGATCCTGGACCAACTGGGTCAGAGCCATGAGCTCTATCAGCGCTGGAAGTGAATCTGGTTTGAGCGCTTCCACATTCATTCTATAAACAGGGCTGGCCTTCCCGGGACGGCGAAACGCACCTTCCCCTGCGGGTCGTGGAGATCCGGGTCGTCAGCACTCAGCACGAGGACTTCCGCCCCCAGCTCCGTGGCCAGGAACCCGACGGCCTCCTCCAGGTGGTTCTTCTCGTTCAGGGGCACTGACAGGGATTCCAAGTCACCGCGGGAGCGCTTCTGCAGCTCTGGTACCAGCTTCTTGATGAAATCAGGGACCGCTTTCCCTTGGGAACGGATATCAGCGTCCGCCATGGCCCATTTGGTGAGCGAGGGGATGTCTAGGGCATCCTCCAAGCCGAGGCGGACCGCTTGGGACTGTATACGGTTCTTCCAGTCTGGACTGGTGTAGACCACCACCCTATGGGCATCCATCCCAGTGACGCGTAATATTTCCTTCACATCGGTCATCAGTTCCCGCAACAGGGACTCGCCGGCCTCGGAGACCAGAGACTGGACGTCATCGTCCGGCTCTGGATAGTCGGCAGCGGATACCAAGCCCTCACCGCCGATCATCTCCCACATCTCCTCCGCGATGTGCGGTGTCACAGGAGCCATCATGCGCACCCATTTGTTAAGCACGTCCCGGATCACAAGACTGTTGTCGCCGCCCCGGCGCAGGTACCAGCGCAGGTCGTTGACCATATCGAAGTAGACCACCGAAGCCATCTGCCGCAGGTCGAAGGAGCGCATAAATTCCAAGCAGGAACGCACGTTCGCATCCACCCGGGATTGTATCCAGCGGTCGATGGCCCGTAGCTCCCCGCTACGTCCTGCGCCCAGCAGCTCCTCTACCATCTTCAGGAGGCGGTCCACCCTTGTGCGATAGGAGGTCACGGCGTCCTCGTCCCATTCCACGTCCGTGAATGGGGAGGCGATGTGGGCGTAGTACAGCCGGAGGGAGTCCACACCGAACTTGCTGGCGGCACCGGGTATGGGCTGGGCGCCACCTTTGGATTTGGATATCTTGCCGGCCTTGCTGGTGATATACCAGTTCACTAGTATACCGCGAGGCCACATGTCCTGCGGGAGGACGGCGGTGTGGTTGAAGAGGAATGCTGGGAAGTGCACGGTCATGTGCTCCTTGCCCCCCAGGTTTAGGTCCAATGGATACCAGTAGGACACATCTGCGGCGATGCGACGGAGTAGATCCACTGAGATGCCGGTGGATTGTGAGACTTTCTTGACATCCCCTTCGCCCAATATCACATGGTCGAAGAAAGACTCTGTCATCTGCTCCGGTTTGATCTCACCGCGGTTGGCATAGAGAGACACCAGGTAGTAAACGGGGTAGAGGGTGGAATCGGATATGGCTTCAATTATCCATTTGTCATCGAACGGGAAACGGGTGCCAAGCCAGTTGCCCTGGCGCACGCAGGCCCTCTCCCGGAACCACTCCAGCACACCATGCACGTTGTTGGCGTACTCCGATGGATAGATATCCATGCCTCGGCAGTGCTCGCTGGTGCGTGCAGTGAGATTCTCATCCGCATAGTTGATGAACCACTGGTCGTCTACACGCCGAAAGTGCACCGGGCTGCCGCAACGGCAGACCACGGGTTCGGAGAGGTCATAGAAGAGCTCTGCCTC
>JBFWLS010000076.1:0-4946 GCA_050251995.1 Candidatus Methanomethylophilaceae archaeon | reverse complement strand
TCTTCCGATCTCGATGATGGAAATGATGTCGCCATCCTTCACCACGTGTTCCAAGCCCACCATCTGTCCGGGGAACTTGGCGCTAGGGCCCCAGATGTTGGCATAGCGGAAGTTGGGTCTGAAGGTACGATGGATGGACTCGCAGACGTCTCCGATGCTGCTGTCCTTCTTCACAATCAAGGGTTCCTCCATGTCTGCCTCCTTCCCTTGCGGCTTGAGATATATACGTATGAGGTCGATGGTCTCGAACAGCATCTGCTTCAAATCCTCTATCCCTCGTCCGGTATGGGCGGAGATGGGGATCTTGGGATAATCCGGAAGCTTCCCGTACACACTCTGAAGCTGCTCCTCCGTGGCCAGGTCCACCTTGTTCACGGCGATGACCGCCTTGATGTAGACCCTGTTCCCGGTGAGGACGTCTAGCAGCTGCTCCAAATCGATGTCCTCCCGGATGACCACGGTGGCGTTGACGTGACCGAAGCTGGAGACCATGTCCTTGGCGATCTCCTCATCAATCTTCGTCAAGGGGACGGTGCACATAACGGACACCCCTCCTTTGTCCGTGGGAGTTATGACCACATCCGGGGCCTCTTGGTTGAGACGGATGGCGGCGTTGTACAGCTCCTTCTCCAGCACATGCAGGTTGGGCTCGAACACATCGGCCACGAAGAGGATGACGTCCGAGGATCGGGCGGCGGATATGACCTCCCGGCCCCGACCTTTGCCCTTGGAGGCATCCTTTATGAGACCGGGCATGTCCAGTACCTGGATCTTGGCGTGGTTGTACTCCATTACGCCTGGGACCACGTCCAACGTGGTGAAGTGGTAGGTCCCCACTTCCGACTTGGCGCCAGTCAGCCGGTTCAGGAGCGTGGACTTGCCCACGCTAGGAAACCCAATCAAAGCCACGGTGGCGTTGCCAGACTTTCGGACAGTGTACCCTTTGCCGCCTCCGCTCTTCGACCGTCTCTTCTCCTGCTCAGCCGACAGGCGGGCAATCTTGGCCTTGAGCTTGCCGATATGACCCTGAGTTGCCTTGTTGTACTTGGTGTTGGAGATCTCGTTCTCCAGCTCCTGTATCTGCTCCTCGATGGTCATGGCCATATCGAACTCACCTCAAACCTTCGGACTGAACATGTTGAACCCATATATTATCTTCATGCACCTCCGGCCCTTTGAGTAATCTTTAAAACCGCCATCGCCATTCGCGGGCGATGACGGAAGAGACGGAAGGATCGGGGATGCAGGGCTTCCTTTCCAGCAAGGTGGCTGTGCCTGTGGGGTTGCTGCTAACCTTACTTGTTTGCGCGGCCTTGCTGTATGTAGAGACCACGGGCACGTTGTGCTTCGGCACCCTGTTGATCGCCATCGCCGCCTACATGATACCACGGGTCTTCGGCATGCGGGACCTCAAGCGCATTCTGCCTTGGGGCATCGTGTTTCTCTTCCTCATCTCCGGTGTGGCCCTTTTCTTCACCACCTCCTTCTACGACTCGGAGGAGATGCTGGTCACATCCTCATCCGATGGTGTGCTTGTAGAGGCCACGGTCAGTCCCCATGTCCTGAACGATTCGGGCGTTTATCGCTTCACCGTTCTGGTCACAGAAACAGGGTTCGACCGCATCGTACTGGACATTGGAGGAGTGGAGAGCGTCTACTTGAACTATATCATGGGCGGGAATCGTGTGGAGTACAACATGTCCGTGGACCCCTCCTATACCGGCGACGGCACGCTTTACTATCGGGAACTAGTCATCCCGCCGGGTGACAACCACTTCTTTGTCATCAAGGCCATGATCGGTGAAGAGGCGGTTTCCTACACCGCACTATCCCCCTACCCAGTGCTGATGCCCGAAGATGATGCCACCCTCTTCTACTATATGGGGAACCTGTACTACCTCTCCTTGAACGTGGGTCTGCCTTTCTTCATTCTGGCCTCATTCTCCTGGTGGATACGCCGTAACATGGACAAGACAATCAAACGCATGCGGGAGGAGGGCAGGCTGCCACCGACGGAGACCACTTGCCCCAGTTGCGGCCATGCGAACCCTTCCGCCCTGCGTCACTGCTCGCAGTGCGGAGAAGAGTTGCCGGCTTTCCAGCCCGTGTCGCTTAGACCAGCAACTAAGAGCAGAGAGACTTTCATATGCTCGGAATGCGGCGCGGACGTGGACGAGGATGCCACCGAGTGCCCCAACTGTGGCGAGCCTTTCGACGAATGAGCCTTCTTCCCACATAACCTTAATACGTGGGAGGGGGATTCATTAGAAGGATGCACTCTAGCGGAGAAGCTAAACCCCAGAGGACTGCGAACCGGTCGATAGCCCATAAGCTGGCAGACAAGCAGCAGGAGATATCGGTCACAGAATTCTTCGAGAAGAACAAACACATCCTGGGCTTTGATTCCCGGTCCAAATCCCTGCTCATGGGCATCAAGGAGGCGGTGGACAACGCCCTGGACGCCTGCGAGGAGGCGAGCATCCTCCCTGATTTGAAAGTGAAGGTCAACAAGACCGATGACGAGGAATACACAGTGATGGTGGAGGACAATGGCCCTGGCATCGTCCACAAGATGATCCCTAACGTCTTCGGCAGGCTGTTGTTCGGGTCCCGCTTCCACTCCCTTCGGCAATCGCGCGGTCAGCAGGGCATAGGGATATCCGCCACGGTCATGTACGGCAACATCAGCACCGGTAAGCCCGCGCACATCATGTCCAAGGTGGAGGACGAGGACACCGCCTGGATGATGGACATCATCATCGACACCAAGAAGAACCGCCCGGTGGTGAGCAACGATGAGCCGTTCATCTGGGCGGATAAGAGCTCCGGCACCCGCATCGAGTACAGCATCAAAGGCCGCTACATTACCGGACGTCAATCCATATACGAGTATCTGAGGAACACCGCCATCGTCAACCCGCACACCCGCATCTCCTTCGAAGACCCGGAAGGCAAGATACACATCTTCGAGAGGGCCACGGAGGTCATGCCGCCTAAAGCCAAAGAGATCAAGCCCCATATCGAAGGACTGGAGCTGGGTGACTTGCAGAAGATGGCCAACACCAGCGCCCAGAAGACCATGCGCGCCTTCCTGAAGACGGACTTCACCCGTATAAGCGACCGAGTGGCCTTGGGGATTCTGGAGAAGGCAGGGGTGAACGAGTCCTTCAAACCGGCGAACCTGGATCGTCTACAGTGCCGAGACATCATGAAGTCAGTGGAGGAGGTGAAGATCATGGCTCCTCCCACGGACTGCCTCTCCCCCATTGGAGACACTCTGATCAAGAAAGGTTTGAAGCATGTGCTGGAGGGCATGCGTCCAGATTACTACTCGCCCCCCGTGACCCGACCCCCCAAGACCGTAAACGGCAACCCCTTCATCGTGGAAGCTGGCATTGTCTATGGTGGCGACATACCAGTGGACGGACAGGCTTCCATCCTGAGATTCGCCAATCGGGTCCCTTTGCTCTACCAGCAGGGTGCCTGCGTCATAACCAAGGCCATCGAGAGCATGGACTGGCGCAGATACGGGCTGGAGCAGAGGGGCGGAAAAGGCATCCCCTATGGCCCCGCCATCATCCTAGTGCATGTGGCATCCACCAAAGTCCCATTCACCTCAGAGGGCAAGGAAGCGGTGGCCAACCTAGGCGAGATCCAGAACGAGATCGTCCTGGCCCTGCGGCTCTGCGCCAGGAACCTAAAAGGCCATCTGAACAAGAAGGAGAAGAAGAAGAAGACTATGGCCAAGTTCAGCATCGTGCAGGAAATACTCCCCGAGATGGCGGAGAAGGCAGCCCAGATGCTGAACCGAGACGTCCCGGAGCTGGACAGGACCATCAGCCGCATCATGAACGTTGTATGGGTGGAGCCTTCTTCAAAGACCGACAAGAGCGGCCTGCGAACGGTCAGCTATCGCATCTACAACTACACCGGGTCGGAGAAGAACTTTCAACTGCATGCCCGGGTGCCACGGAACTGCTTGAACGAAACCATATTGTCCGACTACCTTTTGGACGTGAACGAGGACGGGAAGGTGACTTGGGCAATCCAGGACTTACCTCCCTCCGCGAAGCTCACCCTGGAGTTCCAACTGGATGGGGACATGTCAGACGTCCTGGACGAGAACGACGTTTACGTTTCCGGACTAAACCCCGCCATGGTGATGGGTGCTGACCCGCTGCCCGGTGACTGGGGCATAAAGGACATGGACGTCACGGAACTGGACTCCGATGAGAACGACTACGTGGATGAGGACGATGATGAGGAGGAAGAGGAGGTGCTAGACGATGAACAATGACCGCCATGAACAGGCCATCGCCAACTTGATGCAACTGGTGGAGAGGATCTACGATCAGTTGCATGAGGGTGCGATACCGCAGATGCAGGTCCCCCTCCGATCCAAGAAGAACATCGAGTTCAACACCCATGAGAATGTCTGGCGCTACGGCAGCCTGCAGACCGACCGTACAGCCAAGAGCATCAAGGGAGCGCAGATGATGCTGCGCACCCTGCACATGGTGGATTTCATCCGTGGTATGGTGTCCACGAACAAGTCCTCCACCTTGAGAGAGATGTACTACATCTCCGAAGGATGGGGGAATGGGAAGTTCGGATCACAGGACGAGAGCAACCTCCTGGCCGAGGACCTGGAGATTGTCTCTCAGAGCCTGCGCGAGGATTTCAAGCTCCGTCCGGAGGAGGATGGGGCTCGGGTCATAGGCGACCTCACCATCGTGGAGACCGACCGCAAAGGGAAGATGAAGACCATCAACTGCCGGGATGATGTCGGTGATTCCGGGTACAGCATACCCTACAACGTGGAGAAGGAGAAGATCAACATCAAATCCGCCGGGGCCAAGTTCATCGTGGCCATCGAAACCGGTGGTATGTTCGACCGTCTGGTGGAGAACGGCTTTGACGAGAAGAGCGGCGCCCTATTGGTGCAC
>JBFWLS010000075.1:0-4950 GCA_050251995.1 Candidatus Methanomethylophilaceae archaeon | reverse complement strand
GATGCGGCATGGAATACAAGTATGACGGGGTGCGGATGCAAGCACATATCCGTCCAGAGGGCATCGTCCTGTTCTCCCGTCGACTGGAGGACATCAGCTCCCACTTCCCAGATGTGGTGGCATCTTTGCGGGCCTCTTTCCAAGGGCAGGAAGCCATCGTAGAGGGTGAATGCGTGCCCATCGACACCTCCTCGGGTCGCCTGCTACCGTTCCAAGAGGTGTCTCATCGTCGGCGCAAACATGGTCTGGAGGAAGCGGTGCAGGAATACCCGGTCACGGCATTCCTATTCGACTGCATATACCTAGATGGGGCAGACCAGACTTCGGTGCCATACCTGCAGAGGCGGGCGGCACTAGGCCGAGCCTTCTCGATGTCGGATAGGCTGCAACTGTCCCAAATGAAAATTGTGGAGAACACCGAAGAGGCGGTGGAGTTCTTCCAATCAGCCTTGAGCTCCGGTTGTGAAGGGATAATGGCCAAATCATTGGATGAGGATTCTGGTTACCGCGCCGGTGCAAGGGGTTTCCATTGGATCAAGTTCAAGAAGGACTACCAAAGTGACCTCACGGACACGGTGGACCTGGTGGTCATCGGTGGTTTCCATGGCAGAGGCAAGAGGAAAGGGCATTACGGCGCCCTGCTGATGGCCGTATACGACCCTTACTCCTCTCACTACCAAAGCATCTGTAAACTCGGGAGCGGTTTCGATGATGCATTCCTGGCGGAGGCCCCTGCACTCCTTAACCCCCATCTGGCCACACACAAGCCCAACGATGTCGATGCCCGCATGGAACCCGATGTTTGGTTCCAACCAGCGGTGGTCCTAGAGGTCCTGGCGGCAGAGATAAGCGTCAGTCCTACCCATACTGCGGCATCCGACCACCTGCAGAGCGAATCTGGACTGGCGTTGCGGTTCCCACGCTTCACCGGTCGTATCAGAGACGACAAGGGACCGGAACAGGCCAGCACCTCCGACGAGCTCTGGTCGCTTTACAAGATGCAGAAAACAACAGAATGAAGGCCGAGAAAGCTTTAAAACCGGTACCGATATCAAGGGTCCATGGATCTCCATCTCATTGAAAAGACCTCAGACTCGATCCTCATCAGCATCAAGGATCCGGACATGACCATCATCACCCCTCTGTTGAACAGGCTGATGCAGAGGGATGACGTCTTGGATGTCCAATTCACCGACAAACACCCGGAGCTGGAGGAACCCCGGCTGATGGTGCTGGTGGACAAAGGAGACCCGACCCAGGCGATCCGTGACACTGCGCTCTCCATCTCCAAGGACTTCGCCGACGCCCGCGCCAGCATTAGTCTGTGATTTCCAATGCCTCCAAAGGCATGCAACACGGATGAAGCCGGGATCGGGCTCCAATTCTATCTCAGCGCAACGCCTGGCACGGGCGGCCGCTTGAAATCGAGACCAGAGGAGTTCATAGTGGACGAGATCTCCGACCACCCTCCTATTGATGAAAACGGTGTCTACACCATAACCAAGGTCACCAGCAACAACTGGGAGACCAATCGCCTCATACGCCTCCTGGCTAGGAGCATGCGCATATCCCAGAACCGCATCGGGTTCGCTGGCACCAAGGACAAACGGGCCGTCACCAGCCAGCTGATGTCCTTCGAGGCCCCGCCGGAGATGCTGGACATGGTGACGTTGAAAGATGTGTCGTTCTCAGATACTTACCTTTCCCGGAGGCCCATCCAGATCGGGGACCTCATCGGCAATCGATTCCAGATCACTGTCAGAGAGTGCACATTGGAGAGTGACGAGCTCTCACAGTCCTTGTTGGGAACCATTGAGGCCATATCTGCACACCGGGGCTTCCCCAATTACTTCGGTGTGCAACGATTCGGGGTGGCCCGACCCATAACTCATAGGGTTGGGGAGCACATAATTCGGGGTGATTTCAGGGGGGCGGTGCAATGCTACCTCTCCGAACCGTCTCCGTACGAAAGGGACGAAATCAGGCAGATGAGACAGGATTTGCAGAAAGAGGAGGAATTCCCCGGCCTCATCCGTGACATGCCTACCACCATGTCCTTCGAGAAGATGATAGTGGAGCACCTCATACGACGTCCAGAAGACTACGCCGGGGCTATACGCACCCTCCCCTCCAACCTGCAGATGATGTTCATACATGCCTACCAGTCCTATCTATTCAATCTCATGCTTTCGGAGCGGATGAGGCGGGGCATAGGCCTGAATGAGCCCGTGGAGGGGGATATCGTCATCCCCGTGGGAGAGAAGAATTTCCCCCAGCACGATAGACCGCAGACGGTTACCGCTCGGAACTTGGACCTGGTGGCACGACAAACCCGTATGGGCAGGGCATTCGTCACCGGGGTGCTGTTTGGGAGCGAGAGCTCCTTCGCGGGAGGAGAGATGGGGTCGATCGAGCAGTCGATCGTGCAACAGGAAAAAGTCAGCAGAGAGGACTTCATCGTCCCGGGGTTGCCTAACTGCAACTCCAAAGGCAGCCGCAGGGAGCTCCTCTGCACAGTGCAGGACCTGGGCCACCGCATCACCGATGCCGGCTATGAGGTTTCTTTCTCCCTGAACAAGGGCAACTACGCCACCTGCCTGATGCGGGAATTCATGAAATCAGACATGGAATGCTATTGAGAACGCCCCCGCCAAGCCTCCAAGGCCAGACGGGAGGCGTATGGACCCAGCCCGAACCTCTTCATGACCTCGTACAGGCTGGGGGCGCTTCCCCGCGCCGAGATGGCCTCCCGGACCGAATGTACCCGGGTAGAGATTATTTCGCATTTCTGCGTATCCTCTGTGAGGGAGGTACGGATATGATGCATGATCTCCTTGGCATGGAGGATGTCCTTCTCCGGCATTCGGGCGTAGACCTTAGCCAGAGGCAGGGCCGCCATCTGCGCCACCTCCCTCTCATCACCCGAGAGCAGGACCTGCCTGGCAGATGATTCCAGTGCTTCGAACTCCGGGGACCAAATCACCGGGCGCTTGTCCTCGGGTGGGCTGAGCAAGAGATCCTCCAGCTCCTCCTGTTGACCCTCCCCCGCCATGGACCTGATGTATTCCAGGTTGAGTTCCTGCCCATCGCGCTGATTCCTCTCCAGGATATGTCTTGCTGTGTCCATTAGCTCCTGCTTGTGCAGGGAGCTCTCGATCTCATGCACCTTGTCCTCCAAACCAGGAAGGAATGGATCCAGGCTCAGCGCCTCTCGGAAGGAGCTCTTGGCTCCCTGCCAGTCGCCCTCTGACAGAAGCAGTTCCCCTTTCTCCACCAATAGGGGGGCGTCCGCCATGCCCTTGGCTGTCATCTCGTCATAGACCTCGATGGCTTTCTTGGCCTCCTTGGCGATGGCATGTAGCCTTGCCCGACGGAGCAGGGTCTGACGGTCGTCAGGAGAATAGACAGAAGCAGCCTCCAGGCTCTTCTTGGCATCACGGTAATTGCCCAGCTCCGTCTGGAGAGCCCCCAGAAGGGACCAGGCTTGGGCATGGCTAGGCTGGAGGCCCAATGCCTTTTTGAGACTTTCCACCGCAGACTCGATCTTGCCTAACGAACGTTGTGCCAACGCCCTTTGGAAGAAGGTCTCGGCATCGCTGTCCCCGAACCCCACCGCCCGGTCGTAGGCGTTCAGAGCCGATTCGGTGTCATCAGAACGCATGAAAGCGTTCGCCCTGGAGCGCCACAACAGGTAGTTCTGGGGTGAAAACCTCAAACCTACTTCGGTAGCCTCAAGGGCCTCCGGGAGCCTGCCCAGGGCCAAAAGGGCCTGGGCCTTGCTCACATGCAAGCCTTCCAAGGATGGCTCCATCGCCAAACCCTCATCCGCCGTCGAAAGGGCTTCCGCCGCCTCACCGATTCCCAACTGTGCCTGCGCCAGAAGATCCTGCGAATGTGCGTCCCAGACCTCTCTAGCCAACATACTTTGCAGGAATTCACAGGCCTCATTGAACCGTTCCGTCCTCACAAGGATCTCCGCCATGGCATGGTTCGCGGCCGTATGAGAGGGGTCGAGCGCCAGAACGCGTTCGAGGACCTGCAACGACCCTTCCGTGTCCTCCATCTGGGTTCGCATGTCCAGAAGATCAAGGAGCAAGGATTTGTCGTCCGGTCTCCGGGAGAGCATTTCCTCCAATACCGACATGGCCTCAGATGCTTTTCCCAAGGAGACCAGGGAGCTTTTCCTCAAACCCATGATCCCCAAGTCCTCTGGATTTGAACGTTGCAACCTGGCCAGCACCTTCAATGCATCCCCGTGCTGCTGCAGGCTCTGCAAGGCCTTTGCCTTATCCAGAAGGGCATCGTGATCGTCCTCGTTGAAACGTAGGATCTCGTCACAAGTCAACACCACCCCATTGTGGTCCTGCATATGCTTCATGACCTCCTTACGGAGGATGAGCGGGACGGGGTCGCGACGGTCCAGCTTGACCGCTAGGTCCAGGAAGTAAATCGCCTCTTGGTACTTCGTCATCCGGACCAAGAGCCTAGCTTTCATAATCAGGGCGCTCCGATGACCCGGATCCACCTTCAAGGCCTGATCAAGGTTGCGCAAGGACTCCCGCAGGTCGCCCATCCGCTCCAGGACGATTGCCTTTCCCATCCAAGCCTCGCTGTTGCCCAGATTGCGGACAATGGCCTTGTCATAGCAGTCCAGAGCATCCTGCAATTGGCCTGCCTGTTCCAGGGCCAGACCACGGGAGTACCAGAGCTGGGAATCATTGCCCTGAACGGATGTTGCTTTACCATAGGCCTCCGCCGCTTCCTCCATCCGCCCTACCCCGAACAGCGCATTCCCCCTCAGGGCCCAGAGCTCCCAATCCTCTCCATGCATCGGAAGGAAGCTGTCAGAGATTGCGCTAGCCTCTTGGAACCTTGAATCGGAGATCATGGCAGTGAGAATCTCGCCCAGCATCTGGGGGTTGCTCCCTGGTGCCTCAAGGACACGGCTGT
>JBFWLS010000074.1:0-5002 GCA_050251995.1 Candidatus Methanomethylophilaceae archaeon | reverse complement strand
AGGAGAGATTCCGAGCCAGGACGGGCATGCTGGCCATTAAGGCCCGATCTGAGGATGTCAGCCGGGTTCCCGCGCAAATCTATAGAGAGATGGAGAAGGAGGCGAAGGAATCCGGATTCAAGGTCCTGGACTTGCGCCCCCTGGATCCATTTGAGAAGGACCACGCCATGATGGTGATAACATGCTGAGCACCGTGTACTCCATGGGCGTGAGGGACGGCCGCTTCCTTATGGTGTTCAATCCCAAACGCCAGGGATGGGAGATGCCGGGAGGGAGCATCGAACCAGGCGAGAGCCCGGCGGAGGCGGCACGACGGGAGTTCCAAGAAGAGAGCGGCCTGGAACTGGAGGTCCTAGCTGTGAAAACGACTGAGGACTGCTACGTGGCTGTGGGTCGGGTAGGGGGGCAAGCGCGAGAAGGGGAGATGGAATACGCGTTCTTCGACCGCCTGCCCTCTCCCTTAGCCTTCACCGCTGCGGAGTACGTCCCTGTCCTGCAGTGGGGCTGGGATGTGCTGGGACAGCGATGATGGGGCCTTTCCTTTTAGTGAAGCTTTTATATTAGTATTAGGATGGGCAACGGCCTCGCCGCCCATTGCATGATTCAGGAGGATCATAATGGCTAAAATGCATACTAGAAGGAAAGGAAAATCCGGGTCCCGCCGCCCCATGATCAAAGAGAATCCAGAATGGGTGCCTCTGTCCGCTGACGAAATAGTTGACCACATCGTGAAGATGGCCCAGGACGACATGTCCTCCGCCAAGATCGGCCTCATACTGCGCGACCAGTACGGTGTGCCCAACGTGAAGATGGCCACCGGGAAGGGCATCGCCCAGATCCGGGAGGAGAACAACGTCTCCGCCAGCCTGCCTGAGGATATCGGCAACCTCATCGTCAAGGCCATCGGCCTGAGCACGCACCTGAAGGAGAACCCGGGTGACCTGCACAACAAGAGGAGCCTGCACCTGATCGAGTCCAAGATCAGAAGGCTGGAGAAATACTACAAGAACAATGGCGTGCTGCCAAAGGACTGGAAATACTCCATCAAGACCGCCGAGCTGCTGCTCAAGTAGGTGTTGAATGGGCGAGACCGTCCAAATACCTTCCAAACTCCTTTCCCAATTATCTTCCGCAGCGGACATGGTGCGGAAGCATGATTTCTTCCGTGTTGTCTCCCATTATGACGCCGACGGTATTTCCTCCGCCGGAATCGTCTGCCAAGCCCTCCACCGGGCAGGGAAACAGTACCAGGCGACCCTGTTCAAAAGCCTGAACGACCGAGAGATGGAAGCCATCTCCAAGATGGACGGGGATTGCCTCATCATCTCCGATATGGGCGCTTCCTACGTGCGGGAGCTGGAGAAGCTGCCGCAGGACGTACTCATACTCGACCATCACAATAACCAGGACCAGTCGTCCCGTGTGTTGCACATCAACCCCCATCTGCATGGCATCGATGGCATGACCGCCGCCTGCGGCGCCTCCATGTGCATGCTCTTCGCCCTGGCCATGGATGAGGCGAACTGGGACCTTATCCAGTTGGCCGTGGCGGGTATGGCCGGGGACAGACAGCACACCAACGGCATGGTGGGCATCAACGGGCATCTCTGCCAGGAGGGGGAATCCAAGGGATTTCTCCGCCGCAACGGCGGCAGCCTCATCCCCTCCGGAAACCTGCAGGAGGAGCTGTACCTCTGCACCGACCCTTTCATACCCTCCGTCAGCGGGGACTTGGACGGTGTCTCCGCCCTCCTGCTGGAGGCGGGAATCGGCAGCGGGATGAGCTTTGAGGGCCTGGGGCCGGAGCAGAAACGCCGGCTTTCTTCCCTCATCGCCCTACGTCTCATACGGCAAGGGGTGACGCTTGACACCATGATGGAGGTCTCCAGGCCACGTGACTTCCTGACCGGTTGGGGGATGGACTCAGAGGCTCTGGCATCACTGTTCAACGCCTGCGGGCGCATGGACATGGAAGGCATGGGTCTGGCCCTGGCATTGGGTGACCCCACCAGCATGCATGACGCCCGAGAGATCAACCGCGATTATCGTCGGAGGATCGTGGAGTCCGTGGTCAGCGTACGCGAGAATGGCTTGACGCAGATGAAGAGCATCCAATACTTCCACAGCCCTTCTGGTGGGTTCACCGGTATCATGTGCGGCATCGCCATGCAGTTCTTCGCCGACCCGTCCAAGCCCACATTGGGCCTGAGCCGCAAGGAAGATACGGTGCGCATATCCGGACGGGCTACCTGGAAACTCCTGGATCAAGGGGTGGACCTCTCCGTGGCCTTGCGGGAAGCCTGTCAGAAGGTGGGAGGAAAAGGCGGTGGGCACCGCATCGCCAGCGGCGGGGCGGTCCCATTGCAGCGGGAAGAGGATTTCTTACAGGAGCTGGATGCCATAATCGGCGCCCAGGTCCTCACTTCCAGCTGATCTCCACCTCGTCGGTACGGAACCTCTGGTTCACCTTGGTGTCCGCCAATTGCATGCGTATGCCCGACCGGTGCATGAGGCTGCCGGTCCAAGCGATCATGGCTCCGTTGTCCACGCACAGGCGGGGCTCTGGCACGAACATCCTCGCCCCCCTGTCCTCTGCCATCTCCTCAATCATGCGGCGCAGACGTCTGTTCTGCACCACGCCGCCACCAAGGAGGACCTCTTCCTTGCCGATATGGGCCATGGCCCTCTCCGTCACCTCCGCCAGCATAGCGAAGCAGTTCTCCTGCAAGCTGTAACATATGTCCTCCAGACGCTTGCCTTGTGCATGCAGAGCCAGGGCGGCGGTCATCATGCCGGAGAAGGATACGTCCATGCCCTTCACGGAGTAGGGCAGGTCCAATAGCTCTTCGCCCTGGGCCGCCAACCTCTCGATGCTGGGGCCGGAGTAATAGCCCAGACCGAGCTCCCTGCCCAGTTTGTCGAACATGTTGCCGATGCCTATGTCCAGGGTCTCACCGAAGATGCGGTAGCGGCCGTTGGAGTGGGCGATGACCTGGGTGTTGCCACCCGAAGCATAGAGCAGGACCGGGTCTCGGCATCCTGTGCTCACAGTACCGATCTCCAGGTGGGCGATGCAGTGGTTTACACCCATTATTGGCACCCCCAGCTTCAAGGACAGGGTGCGAGCCACCGTGGCTGCGGTGCGCAGACAGGGACCCAACCCCGGTCCTTGGGAGAATGACACCAGGTCGATGTCCTTGGGTGACAACCCAGCCGCCTCCCAGGCCTGCTTCAGCAGGACGGGGGCCACCTGGGCATGGTGGTTGGCCGCCTCCCGGGGATGGATGCCCCCCTCCAGAGGCCGGTACATGTCAAGGACGTTCGCCAGGACCTTGCCGTCCTCATCGACGATTCCCACCCCCATGGTGTGGGCCGTGCCCTCGATGCCTAAGCTGATCATCTCTATTTCGTTCCAGCCAGCTCTTTCAGGCGAGCGGTAATCTTGATTGCTCCGGTGACAACTTCCTCATCCACGACCAGAACGGGCATGTCCTCTCCCAGGATTTCATAATAAGCCGCCTCGGCCATGCCGTCCACGCTCCCGGTGTCGATTATAGCCACCTCCAGTCCGTCGGGGAGCCTCTCCTTGATGTGGTCGCACTTCTGACAGCCCTGCTTGGTGAACAGAATGATCTCAGCCATGGAATCTCCGCATGAGCCATTCCATGGAGGGATTAATAGGTTGCGATTTCCTCCCTTGAATCCATTTCCGGAATCCATTGTCCGGATGCCGAGGCCGCCAGGGTCGCAATATGGATGCCGTCCAGCATGTCTGGGCATATGGCTCAGATAAAAAGGTATAATAATGGGTAGACTATTTCGACAAAAAAGGGCTCGTGGTCTAGGGGTTATGACGTCGCCTTGACATGGCGGAGGTCGCCGGTTCAAATCCGGCCGAGCCCACCATACTATTTCTGCATCCATCCTGTCAAAGACCCATGTACCGTGTGGAGTCCCGGGTGCATCCTATAACCATGCCCCCCACCGTCAGGGGCTGGGTACCCAGGGCCAGGTCCCTAGCCCTCTCCGCCTTGTTGGGATTGTCCGCGAATATCTCCATGAGGGGCTCCCCTCTCTCCACCCTCTCGCCCATCTTCTTGTACAACAGGATCCCGCCGCCTTTGTCCTTGGGAGAACCGGCGGCTCTGGCCACGGCCACAAGCTTCTTGTTATGGATGTCCAGGACGTACCCGGAGACGGTGGACTGGATGATTTGCCTGCAACCACCCAATATTATGTGATGGGACCCTATGTCTGGACGTCCTCCCTGGGCGGCCACGATCTCCCTAAACTTGGCCAGTGCCAGACCTCCGTCCAGAATCCTTTGGGCCTCCTTCCTCCCATTTGGTATGCCACCCATCTCCATCACCATCCCCGCCAACTCCACGGACTTCTCTCGTACCGATCCCAGGCGGGTCTCGCCTTCCATGGCCTGTATGCACTCCCGTGCCTCAAGAGCAGGACCGATGGCGTATCCGATGGGCTGGCTGCCATCGGTGATGGCGCATTCTACCTTTATCCCCAAGCTCTTGCCTAATTCGATGAAGTCCCGGGCATAACCCTGCGCCTCCTCCATGTCCTTCACCTTGGTGCGCCCCCCCATGGGGATGTCCATGAGAAGATAATCCGTGCCCATGGCCAGTTTCTTGCTCATGATGGATGCCAGCATCATGGAACGGGGATCGATGCCCAGAGGGTATTGCACATCGATGAATACCCTGCTCACAGGGGTGATGTTCATGGCCCCGCCCCAGGCGAAAACCCCGCCCGTCCTTTCAGATATGTCTTTGAGACGGGTCCCGTTCAGGCTGACGTCGCAGAAGACCTCCACGAAATCTGCCGTGCCACAGGCGCTGCTTATGGCGCGGGACGAGGTCTTGGGGAGCATCAATCCCGCCGCAGCCACTATGGAGACCACGATGGGGGTGACCTTGTTGCCGGGCACGCCGCCCACGCTATGGAAATCGAAGACTGGGTGGCGATCGAAATCCAAGCTACAGCC
>JBFWLS010000073.1:0-5042 GCA_050251995.1 Candidatus Methanomethylophilaceae archaeon | reverse complement strand
CTCCTAGGATAACAGGTATCTTCCTGGCGGCACCCACCACCAGACCGACGTTGGCTGGCATCGTGGGGTCGCCCACGCATTCCATGGCCTGCAAGGGGCGGTCAGACATCCCCCCGAGCTCTATACCCGCTGCCTGCAAGGCCTCGGACACAATCTTGCTCTTCAGCTCCCGAGGGTTCTTGGGCGAGCTGCTGCTGACCAGATTCTCTTTCAGGACGCCCATGGCCATCATAACCGCCAGAGCGGTGGTGGTACCTCCGGCGCAGCTTTCGCTGGCTATCAAGAAGTCGTGGTCACGAGAGAACATCTCGCCCAGCATCACCCCTTTCTCGTAGGATTGGCGCACATTATTCAGTGCTCTGCCGTTTCGGATGTCCTGGCCGCATTCCCCGCCCATGTCATAGAACGGCACATGGGGTTTCACCTTGGTGCCTCCGTTCAGGACATGCACCGCCATGCCGGACAGGCCCAGTGCGGCCATGGTGAGGGTGGCAGGGGTGGGGATTCCTCCGGGGTTGATGGGCAGGCCGTCCATGCATAGGGTGCGTCCATGGAATAAGAGCTCCACATCTGCGGCGGGTGTGAAAAGGGTCAGTTCCGGAGTGTCCCCTGCATCGGACACGCCAGGGATGGTGGAGGTGAGGGTGTTGCCGATGGTGCAGGTGAAGACACCCCTGCCACCCCATATTCGGCGCATTATGGACAAGGCCCTCTTGGGGGAGGAGTTTATGCTGAGGTCTGGGGGCAGCTGGAATGGCGATTTCATCCAACCTATCAATCCATGGCAGGATAATAATGTTTTCACTGTTGCATCAGCAGTTGCAGAAGCTGGGAGAGTGGGATATGTTTATCTTCACGGTTGAGGTCGAAGCTGCTACGAACGGGGACCGTCACCGGCAGATGCTCACCGGTGATGCAGGACGTTCCATGGTCCACCAGGTAGACTATCCTTTCGATGTCGGGGAAGTGCTCCTGCAGCATCCGGTCCGTTGTCTCCAAGGTCTGCACCTTGATGTCTGGGCGCAGTTGATGGCTGTACTCGTCCGTCTCATCCACATGGAGGAGCACGTTGCTTGACTCCAGCTCCCTCTCCGCCACCGGAAAACGCTCCAGTAGGTCTTCCACGCGAAGTGATCGCTGGCCCAGGGCTTTGGAGATGCCCAGGGCGGTGGGGCTGTTGGATACAACTGTCAGCGGGGTGACAGCGGTCAACACGCTGGCCTCCTGCTCCAGCCGCCCCCCTCCCCAAGGCATCACCGTGAGGCCGTCCATCTCCTCCGCCACGCAACGGACCAATTCTCCCAAACAGCCTTGCACGGCTGCCATGGGTGCGGGTACAGGAGGGCTGGGGAAATCCAATACCTCGTCGCTCTGCAGGGTGATGACCGCCCTTCCCTTGAGGAAGAAGTTGATGTCCGGGGCGAGATGGTTTATGGTATCCATGTTCTGTTGCACTATCCTCATCAGTTCGGACACCCGGTCGTCTATGCAATATGCCCATTCTATGGAGCCGTTGCTGATCAGGGCAGGACTGAGGCGATAAGCGACGCGCCCTGGTGAAAGGTCCATATCCAGCCCCAGCGCCTCCAGGGCCCCGCGCGGTGTCCGGGGGGGCCCGCCGGTGAGGAGTTCTATGAGGAATCGATGGGTGTAGGTCTTCCCATCCGTGCTGTAATGGTGGCTGGCCATCTTCTCCATGTAAGGCATCTGGGCCACATCCATCGGCTTCTTGCCACCCAGGGCCGGCAAGGGATGGTCTTCCGCACCGTCCAGCAGAACAAACAAGGTTTTCATATGAGGCTCCTCAAGGCAATCGCGGCCTGCCCTATGGCAATGCCGCCATCCCCGTTCGGTACTCGGTCATGGAGTATCATGTTCATACCGTTTTCCTTGGCCGCCCGAGCTACTATATCCATCACCACGGTGTTGTAGGAGACACCACCGCTCAGACCTAGGTTCATCACTCCTTCGGACTCCCCCTTCTGTCGTGCGATCTCCACCATCTCCTGCAGGACGGCTTCCACCACACTGTAGGCGGCATCCTCCGCCGGCAAGCCCATGTCTTCCACCTGGGCGAAGAGGGGGGCGGTGCTTATCTCGCCACGGGTCGATGAGGCCAGCACATCCGGGTGCCGGTGTCCCCTGCGCAGAAGACGCTCGAGTTTCATGGCCGGCTCTCCATCGTAGCTGCGACGTACGCAAATCTCCAACTGTCCCGCCAATGCGTCCATGAGCCTGCCCATGGAGCTGCATCCCACGCTGAGGCGCATCATCTTGTCCAGAACATCGGCTTCCTTGCCGCTGAAGTGCCTGCCCGGCCTTCCGTTCAAACGGTCGATGGCGAAGTTCAGACGACGTATGTCGTAGAGCGCCTTCTCACCTCCCAACAAGGGGATGTCTTGGAGCTTGCCTGCTCGCTGGTAGCTTTCCAGGTCGCAGAACAGGACCTCTCCCCCCCATGCCTTCCCATCGTCCCCATAGCCGGTCCCGTCCAGGGTCAGGACCATGGCCCGCTCCGTGCCGCTGTCCACCAACAGGGATGCGGCATGCGCCCAGTGGTGTTGCACCTCTAACAAGGGGCATGACGATCCCTCCTGCAATCTCTTCCCCAGGGAGCGGTTGGAATAGGCAGGGTGCATGTCGATGGCCACCGCATCCAAGCGCTCGTCTGTGCCCAGGAGATGCCGGAGATGCGCTACTGAGGAGTCCAAGTAGTCCATCACGCCCAGTCCGTCGCCGTCCCCGATGTATTGGGTGCTGTATAGCCTTCCCCCTTGGCTGACGCAGGCAGCGATGTTCTCCTGCCCGCCAAGGGCAGCCACGTCCCCTTGGATTCCGATGTCCAGGAAGGAGGGGGTGTGGCCTCGGGACTTCCTTAGGAATTGTCTTTTGCCGAGATAATGACTCATGACGCTGTCATCAGCCCGGTTCAGTATCCTCTGGTCATGCAATAGATACACGTCCGCCCCCAGGGAGAGGACGCCGTCATCATCCAGGAGCATCGGCTCACCGGGGACGTTGGCGCTGGTCATAATCAATGCATCGTCCTTCAACTCTCGGAAGAGTAGGTGCTGTACCCCTGCATACGGCAGGAAGACACCGATGTTGTCCAGACCTGGGCTCAGCTTCTCGGTGAGGTCGTTACACACCTTGTCCATGAGCACCACCGGCCTCTGAGGGGATGTCAGCAATGATATCTCTTCAGGACGTGGCCGGGCGAAGAGCCGCAGTGCATCCGTATCCCTCACCATGATGGCGAAGGGTTTCTGCTCCCGGCGGTACCATTCCCGCAGGTGGTCCACCTCCTGCAGGCGGCAACAGATATGCATCCCCCCCCAGCTCTTTACTATGCCTATGCTCCCTTCCTTCAATGCCCGGGCGAAGGACGTTATGGGATCCTGTCCCGGAAGCAGTTTGCCTTCATGGTCAAGCAGCCGGTATCGCGGTCCGCAGGACGGGCAACAGATGGTCTGATGATGGTAACGGCGGTCAGATGTGCGTGAGTACTCTTCCTGGCATTGCTGGCACATCGGGAATTCGTCCATGGCCGTCATACGGCGGTCGTAGGGCAGGTCAGCGATAAGGGTAAAGCGGGGGCCGCAGTCGGTGCAACTCGTGAAAGCGTAATGGTGACGTCTGTCCGAGGCCTTGCTAATCTCTTCAAGGCAACGGTCACACAGGGCGGTGTCCGTGGGAATCCCCACTCCTCGTGTTCCGGGGCGTGAAGGTATGATACGGAATCCATCTCGGCCATGGTAAGGCTCATCGCTGACTGTCCATGACTCGACGGAGGCCAAAGGCGGCAGGGAGCGCAGGAGGTCCCGCATGAAGGCCTCGGCGTCGCCGTCCAGGTCGATGACCACCTGGCTACCATCGTTCCTCACGCTCCCCGAGACACCCAAACGTTGCGCCAAACGGTGCACGCTGGGACGGAAGCCCACGCCTTGCACCACGCCTTTCAGCACTATCCTCATCGGGGCATTCACTACAGCAGGATTATTTAATGGTTATGAACCGAACAACATACGGCTTTTTCAACAATGCCGTTCTTTATGCAATGGGACGAACATGAATGAGGTCATCGAAGATTTGCTCTACACCCGCTCGCATGAATGGGTTCGGAGGATGGAAGGATCCCGGGTGCGGATAGGCGTCACCGACCATGCCCAGCATGAGATGGGGGACATCGTGTACATCGAGCTCCCCGTCGTGGGCAAGGATGTAGCCAAAGGGGAGGAGGCCGGTGCCTTGGAGAGCGTGAAGACCGTGGAGCCGTTCTACACCCCTGTGGGAGGCAAGGTCCTGCGGGTCAACGAGGACCTGGAAGGGCAACCAGAGCTCATCAACCGCTCCCCATATGTAGAGGGTTGGCTGATGGAGCTGGAGATGAGCACCACACAGGACTTGGATGGCCTTCTGGACAGCCAAGCCTACGCCGACCTGATCCAGGACGCCTGATCAGTACTCTCTCAAATGGTCCACGGTCCTTGGTTCCATGAGGACCTCGCGGAATGCGCTCCAGCGGTCCTCCTGACTCTCCACATAGTTCTGGACTAAGTCGAAGCCTGCGCTGTAGCTGATGACATAGGACCGGAGGGAACGCATCATTCCTAGATATGCCCTGGCCGCCTCTGGAGCCAACAACAGTTCTTCCTGCATCCTAGACAAAGTCTCCTGTTCTCCCAGATTATTGTCCAGCATGTCGCGGGTGACATCCACCCAGCGCCGGAACATGAGGTCTGTGCCCAGACGACTGATTTTCTCGTAGAGTTCCGCTTCCCGAGGTGGCAGCCCGAGGGAGGGGAAGAGGGATATCTCATAGTATGTGGCCCTCCTTTTCGATGGGAATACCATCTCCACACCGTATTGGGCGGCTCCCTCCGCTACAAGGGCCAAAGGCGAACGTAAGGCCACCAGGCAATGCTCGATCCAACCCCTCTCCCTCAGGAGGAAGCGCTCCCTCAAAGCCCACATGCTGTGATGCCCGGGGTAGGCTTCGTGGCACACATAGAGGATGACCCGGTTCGCGTCAATAGGTATGT
>JBFWLS010000072.1:0-5086 GCA_050251995.1 Candidatus Methanomethylophilaceae archaeon | reverse complement strand
GAGATCGTCCCACCCAAAGATTGGTCCAAGAGCTATTCCGGAGGCTCCCGCACCATCGTGAAGGGTAAAGGGGGGAAGAGATGAGGGCCGGAAGCCGTCTGGAGATTCTCCTCGCCCGCGGCGAGTTCGTGGTCACCTCGGAGATCGGCCCGCCCAAGTCCGCCGTGGGGGACACAGTGCGGGAGAAGGCCCGTGCCCTGAAAGGCTACGCTGACGCGTTCAACGTCACCGACAACCAGTCCGCCACCGTGCGCATGAGCTCCTTGGCAGGGTCCCTGTTCTGCATCCAAGAGGGGGTGGAGCCCGTTATGCAGATGACTTGCCGTGACCGCAACCGCATCGCCATGCAATCCGACATCCTCGGCGCCCACGCCCTGGGCGTGCGCAACGTGCTGTGCATCTCCGGGGACCATCAGCGCTTCGGCAACCACCCCGATGCCAAGAACGTCTACGACGTCGATTCCACCCAACAGCTCATGATGTTCAACAGGATGCGGGATGAGGGCACGGTCTGGACCGGGGATCCTCTGACGGTGCCGCCGCGTCTCTTCTTGGGAGCGGCTGCCAACCCCTTCGCCGACCCGCTGGAACTGCAGGTCCTGCGCCTGCGGAAGAAGGCGGAGGCCGGAGCGGACTTCATCCAGACCCAAGCCATCTTCGACCTGGACCGGTTCCAGAGCTGGCTGGGCATGGTGCGGGACGAGGGCATCGATTCCCGGGCCCACATCATCGCCGGAGTGCTCCCCCTGCGCTCCGCCAAGGCGGCGCGCCACATGGCCAACCATGTGCCGGGCATGAGCGTGCCGGGCCATGTGCTGGACCGTATGGAGAAAGCCGCCGACCCGAAAGAGGAGGGGGTGAGGATATGCTTGGAGACCCTGGAGGCCCTGCGGGGCATGAGAGGGGTGCACGGGATCCACCTGATGCCAGTGTCGTGGGAGTCCGTCCTCCCCCGCATCGTGAGCGAGGCCGGACTATATCCCCGGCCGCAGCTCTGATCAGTCCCGCAGGTAGTCGTCGCAGTAGAGCTTCTCGTCCAAGAGCACCTGCCCGCTCTTCACGGTCTCCATGAGCAACCGGTCCTCCGGGTCTAGTATGGCGGCGCTGAGGCCTGCACCCATGAGCATGGCCATGTAGGTGCGGTTGAGCAACCCCCGGTCCCGGGCGCCGTTGGAGACGTTGCTGAGGCCCACCACGGTGCGCGGCGCGGGGTCGTTGAGCATCTGGAAGAGCCGCAGGGCCTCGATGACCTTGTGCCCCTGGTCCTGTGCTGCAGATATGGGGAGCACCAAGGGGTCGAGCAGTATCCTCTCCGGCATGACCTCGAACTCCATGGCCGTGGTCATCATGAGCATGGCCATCTCCGCCCGGCTGTCGGCATCGTTGGGAACGCCGCGCCCATCCATGGTCAGGCATATGATGTCGGCATCGTAGTCACGGGCCAGGGGGAACATGGCGGCCATCTTCTCCGTCTCGGCGGTGGTGGAGTTTATCATCCGGGGGTTCTCGCAAGCCTCCAGTCCAGCCAGCATGGTCTTGGTGCCCGGGGTGTCGATGCACAGGGGCAGGTCGGTGACCTCCTGGATGGCCTTCACCAGCCAGCGCATGGCCTCTGGGCCTTCAGACCCACGTCCTGGCCCCACATTGACATCCAACGCCTGCGCTCCCCACTCCACCTGCCGGAGGGTATGCTCCCGAATGAATCCGGCGTCCTTGTCGTCGATGGCCTTGCCCACAGAACGGAACAGGCCGTTCAACCTCTCGCTGATGACCAACATGGCGATCCCTGTGGAGCAGAAACAGACCGCATAGATAACTTTTCTCGCCAGCGAACCGCGTTTCCAGATGACGATAGCCCAAGACTATGGGTTAATAACCACTGCGCCTGACGACATGCCATGTCATATGTCATGAGTGAACGCGTGCACTATGGCCGTTCCTAATCTGTCAGCCTCTTCATCGGTCTCCTGCTCACAGGGTTGGTATCCATAGTGATCGGGCTATACCTGAACTTCGTGCTCCATTTCATGACTGTCGATGCGGACGCCTACAACATGACCAAACTCATCATGATGGGCTTCGCGGTGCTCATCGGTGCCTACTCCATCCTGAGACGTTGCACATTGGAGGGGGATGCTCGTTCTGTTCATCTGAGTGCCACTTCGTGTTCGCCGCCGACCAAGTGCTGCAGGCCGCGGATGGCCTCATGGTAACGGACATCACCATCGGCGTGTTCCTCCTCGTGTATCTGCAGTGTTCCACCTAAAAGGGATTGCCTGCTCTGCTTGGCCTCTATCCTCTTTTCCTAGGCATCACCATGTACACCTTTATTTCCGGCAATCTGGTGTTCTACGTGGTGAGCATCCCTTTGCTGCTGGCAGGACTGATGTTCTTGGCCTATGGCGGACGGAGACTCCGGGGTACGGGCTGTGCCATCGGTCTTGAATGAGTGCATACATCAGGGACAAGAAGAGGGAAAAGAAGCGCCGAGGGGGAGATTCGAACTCCCGAGGCGGGACGCCAGTGGTTTTCGAGACCACCGCCTTACCGGGCTAGACTACCTCGGCCCGTCTCCCGATTCACGTCCTGTTATTTATCTTTGATTAAATCGACCGTCGCCGCCCCAGCACAGAAAAAAAAGAAATACCGCGGAAAAGCTAGTTGACATCATGCGCATCACCGTGACCCTACTGCAGTACGAGCATGGCATCCTGCGCCAGGCCCTGGATGTGCTGGACGAGACGGTCAGGAACGATGCCCAGGATCGACTGCCGGACATCCAGGAACTGCTGGCCTTCCTGCAGGAGTTCGTGGACCGCTTCCACCATGCCAAGGAGGAGCAGATCTTCTTCCCCGTGGTGCTAAGGGAGTTCCCCCGCCTCCACGAGAACCTGGACGGCATACTCCACGAGCATGAGCAGGCCAGGGTGCTATTCCAGGAGACCGATTCCGCCCTCCAGCTCGGGGACTGGGAGTCCTTGAAGGATTCGGCGCGCCGCCTGGCGCATCACATGACCACCCATGTGACGAAGGAGGAGGATGAAATCTTCCCCATTGTGGACAACGAGCTGGCCTTGTACCTGGACGAACAGATGAATCAGGCCTTCCAGGTCTTCCTGGCCGATTTCGGGGATGACTACTACCAGAAGTCGGAGATCTTCGCAAACGAGATCCAGGACCGCCTGCTGGGACCGGGTTTCCTAAACCACGGCATATATTGACGCGACATAGGCGCTCTCTCCCCCTCGGGTGCGGCGCATCTTTATTTATCACCTTGTGATATCAAGATGGCATACGATTCGTGTGCCTCATTGCTTCGAGGGATTTCACTGACCGATGTAAAAAGGGCACTTGTGAGCGTGTCGGACAAGGAAGGCATAGTCGATTTTGTCAAGCAGTTGACCGGAATGGGCGTGGACATCATGTCCACCGGCGGCACCGCCGCCCTGCTCAAGGATAACGGCCTCCCCGTCACGGAGATAAGCGAGGTCACCGGTTTCCCGGAGATGCTGGATGGAAGGGTCAAGACCTTGCACCCCCACATACACGCCGGGATACTGGCTCGCCGGGACGTACCGGAGCATATGCAGGCAATCGCCTCTCTAGGCATCGGTACCGTGGACATGGTGGTCATCAACCTCTATGATTTCAAGAAAACCGCCTTGAAAGAGGGCGTGGAGCTGGAGGAGCTGGTGGAGAACATCGACATCGGCGGGCCCAGCCTCATACGCGCCGCCGCCAAGAACTACCGGGACGTGGCCGTCCTCACCCATCCGTGCCAATACCAGGAGGTGCTGGAGGCCATGCGTTCCCCACAGGGCTTGGACGAGGCGTTCCGGGCCCGTCTCATGGCGGAGGCCTTCGTGAACACCGCCAACTACGATGCCATGATCGCCAAGGAAATGCATTCCCGTTTCGGGAACGGTTTCCCGGCCTCCTTCCCTCTGCCTTCAGAGAAGGTCATGGATCTGCGCTATGGGGAGAACCCCAATCAGCAGGCGACGTTCTACGCCGATCCCCTGGGCATCGGCATCACGGTCTCCAAGGCGGAGCAGCTGCATGGCAAGCAACTCTCATTCAACAACATCCTGGACCTGGACAAGGCCATGGATATCGCCATGGATTTCGAGCGTCCCACGGCGGTGGTGATGAAACACACCAACCCCTGCGGTCTGGCCAGCGCCGATGACATCCACCAGGCCTTCGTCACCGCCTACGCTGTGGACCCTCTCTCGGCCTACGGCTGCGTCATCTGCCTGAACCGAGTCTGCGACGCCGCCACCGCGGACGAGATAGCGCAGCACTTCGTGGAGGCGGTCATCACCCCGGACTTCGAGCCCCGAGCCTTGGAGACGCTCACCCGGAAGAAGAACATCCGCCTGTTGCGCACCGGCCGACCCATAGGCCCGCAGGAGCGGCGGCGGGAGATGAAGATGAAGAAGGTGCAGGGAGGCCTCCTGGTACAGACAGACGAGGACGTAGAGATACATCCTGAGACATTGAAGGTGGTCACCAAACGCAAACCCACCGCAGAGGAGCTGAGAACCATGGCCTTCGCCTGGAAGCTGGTGAAGCACGTCACGTCCAACTCCGTGGTCTACGTGAAGGAGGAGAGGGCAGTGGGAATCGGCGCTGGTCAGATGTCCCGCGTGGACTCCGCCATGATCGCCCGGGTGAAGGGCGGCGAGCAGACCCGCGGCAGCGTCATGGCCTCGGATGCCTTCTTCCCCTTCCGGGACGGGGTGGACGAGGCGGCCAAGGCCGGGGTGAGGGCCATCATACAGCCGGGTGGATCCATCCGGGACCAGGAAGTCATAGACGCCGCGAACGAGCACGGCATGGCCATGGTGTTCACCGGATGCCGGGTCTTCCGGCACTGAGGGGCTTCACTCCTCGTCCAGGGGCACGATGGGCTGCCCCTGGGCCTTCCTCTTCAGATGGCCGCCAGGGCCGCCGCGCTCCAGCCGCGCCTTCTCGATGCATTCATCGTCGTTACAGGTGAAAGCGGCGAACACGAAGTGCTTGGCGGTCTTGCCGCAGAACTGACATTGATAGTCCTCAATGTTCATGCCCTTACAATGCCCTC
>JBFWLS010000071.1:0-5122 GCA_050251995.1 Candidatus Methanomethylophilaceae archaeon | reverse complement strand
GAGGCGACTCCTTCACCGTAAGGGCCTGTACCCGCTCCACACGTACGGTGACCTTCTTCTCCTCGATTATTCCCCATGAGAGATGCAGAGTGTCCTCACCCCTCCAGATATTGAAATTCTAGTATTGGATGACGAAGTACAGCGTGGATATCAACCAGGAAGCCAGCAGGATCAAGGCGCTGAGAAGGAGGAGGAGATGAATTGGCGTAGCTTCCAATTGTTCAAGCATCTGATCCACGTATTCAGGGGGTATGAACTGTGCGAACTGGAAGTAAATGGCGAAGATTAATGAGAACAGAACCAAGAAACGGCCGGACGTCAGTCCAGCGATGAACATCTCCCGGCGGTTCACGCTGTGGAAACGGATAGGCTCGGGCGCCTCCCCCTGGCCTTCTTGAGCCATCGTGCTTCCACGGAGGGCGTCCCGGATTCGTTCCGCCTCCTTCCATTTCACAGAATGCAGATTGAATTCCACCTCCGTGCCGCTTCCAGCAGTCTTCACCTGCAGGCGCGAAACCTGAAAGGGCTGCTGCAGAATGTTCGTGAAGACGTTCACGGACTGCACCCTTTGCTTACGGATGGACCGTTCCTGTTTGAATATGATACCGGAACGGATATGCAACGTATCGTCCTCGAAACGATAAGTGAAGAAGAGCCAGGAGAGGACGGCCCAAACGAAGGTGAGAACCAATACCGCCACCATGATATAGATAGTTATGAAATCCTGCTCCGCATTAGAGAGGGAGAATAAGACCACGATTAAAATCCAGACCATCTGGATAAGGCCACGGATCATCATCTGCAATATCATCAATGGGTGTTGGCGATGGTATTCAGACATCTTCATCACTGACCCGGGCCAGAGTGGAGATCTCCCCCCGCAGCTCATTGGCCTTCTCTTTGCTCAGGGCGGGAATATAGAAATTTGAAGCCGCAGTGGACACCTTCAGGGTGGCTAGGCCGTAATGCCTCAGGATGGGGCCATGCTCCGTGTCCACATGCTGTACCCGCACCATTGGAATCAAGTTGCGTCGGATAATGATGATGCCGTGCTGGATGTCTATCTCGTGCTCCCTGATCTCGTAGCGCCAGTAGCGCATGCGCAAAAGGGGAACCAGCAGTACAGCCAGGGGCAGATAGATGACCGCCACAGCCAGCACCAGCCAGCCAACCCAATCCGGTATCTCCGCTATCACAGTGGTGGTAAAGAATAGGAAACCTACAGCTATGAGCAGGTAAACAGTGGCATTGATGAACCCGTTGATGCGCCAGACCTTCAGAGCACGAGGGTCTATCCTCTCGCTGGGCGGGTCCTCGATGACCAGACCCTGATGCAGGCGTGACCGAAGGGAACCAGAAGCGTTCATCGAGCTCGGTATAGGAGGTGAAATTTAAAAGGTTTCTATAATAAAGATGACGAGGAGGAATTGTTTATGCATCTTCCCACCCATTAACCTCACATGAACGAGGTCTCCTGCCCCTTCTGCAACCAAGGTGATTTGCACATAGTCTTCCAGGATGCTCACGCATTTGCCGTCTATGATGCCTTCCCTGTGAATCCAGGGCATATGCTGGTCATATCCCGAGAGCACGAGAGGGACTTCTTCCAGCTCTCCCTGGAGGCGCAGGAAAACATGACCTGGTTGCTAGGTCGATGCCGAGAACATTTAGATACGGAGTTTTCCCCAGACGGTTACAACATCGGCCTCAACATTGGTAAGTCGGCGGGCCAGACCGTGATGCATGCGCATCTGCATATCATCCCCCGATATGAAGGCGATGTGGAGGATCCCCGTGGCGGGGTCAGGGGCGTCATACCGGATAGGCGGAGCTACTAGGCCGTATGTCCTCGACTTAGCGAATGTATGGTGCGCACCATGGCCTTCTGATGCTCGGGTGGGGTGCGGAAAGGCACTTCGTAGGCAGAGCCCATGATGAATGGCGTATCGGCAGGCATCTGCCCTGCCACCCGACGAACGCAGGATTTTATCTTATCCACCGGACCCTCGTAAACCAATCCTTCTGGTATCCCTGGGCATAGACAGACGCGCCCTGACAACGATTTCGCTACTTTGGGGTGCTCAGGCACGTTGCAAGCGTTGTAATGCAAAGCATGCGGCCGCAGCACTTCTGCCTGTTCTGCAATCATGGGAAGGCTGCTGCAATTGTGCACCATTACCATATGCCCGGTGCGACGCAAATCTTGGGCGCTTATCTTGGCATAATCGAGGTCGAACTCCTGCGACATCTCCAAGGAAAGGTACTCCGGTCCCGCGGTGAAATCATCCTCCAGGAAGACCATGTCCACCCCCTGCTCGAACAGCCTTTCGCCATGGATGCGCACCGATTCGGTAATGACCCGCATGTAGCTATGCGCCAGCTCGGGCTCCACCAGCATGTCCATCAGTTGCTGCTCATAGCCACGCAGCTCCCAGGCCAACATAGCTGGTGCCAGCATGTTCCCCATCACAGCAAAGCTGGTACCGAGCTCGTCCACGAGGATTCGGGACGCTTGTAGCCGTACCCGCAGGAGAGGATTGTCCCAGGGATCGACCGGCTGCAGGCTGTCGACCTTCTCCAAAGAATCCAGCACAGGACCTCTCGACTGCGGATAGCTGTTTTCACGTGGGAATTCCAATCGTGTTCCATGCGCATGCGCCTCCAGCAGTATGCAGCCCCAACCGGCCATTATGTTGTCGTAGTCAAAGGCATCACGTACCGCTTTACAGGCCCGAGCGAATTTGACAGGGTCATAGTAGCACTCCTTCATCTGCAGGCCGATGGCATTAAAGGGTTCCGGCCCTCCAGCCAGGTATTGGTACATAGCCGGTATCCTGTCCACAGACTCCAAGTTCATCGCTCTCTCGATCAATTCCCGGCCATTCTGCATGACTGATAATCAGCAATTGTAAGAATATCATTGTTTCGGACGCCTTCCTTTATCCATGGTTCCGACATTATTGGAGGGAACTTTTTAAACAGATGTATTGTGAGAACATTCACGGAAGAAGAGAATCGCGATCCCTTGTCGTCAAACCTTCAGGGCCTCGAGCATCGACATGAATGTCTCTGGTTTCCGTATCGACCTGGAGGCATACTATGCTTTGGCAGCCAAGCTGGATACCGAAGCCGCCCTCTGCGGCTCCAACACAAACCGTTTGATACCAGTATTTCTAGAGATTAGGGACCGAGGAGGACTTGATACCCAGTGGGGGATTACCGTTGACATTCCCCGTAGATCAATATGGCAACATCCAGGACTTCTGCACCTGTACCATGCCAGCGGCTATTGCCGCAACGTGACGGTGTTGCACAAAAAGGATAATCCGAAGGAGTTACTCCGGTACCTTGACGACCATCAATACCGGCATCATGCCTTCGAAGAGGGCAAGATGAACCTAAGAGCTGCATTGGGGTTCATCAATGAGGAGTCCAAAGTGAACTCCCTATGCAGCGATCAAAGGCATCCATATCAACGAACTCATCCGTCGCGGCGCTGGCCATGAGATACAACCGATCCTAAACCCTTGCCTCCTAGAATCGTACAACTGTTGGGATGGGAACCTTTGCCAAAAGGCCTTCTGCTTTTGCGGTATGCTATCCGTTGAGCTTCTTTTCCTTCATTCATCTTATATATACATTATCCAAATCACTCTTATATGGGCAGCTTCTTGGATGCTATGGATAGGTCGATCATTGGATTGAGACCGTTTCTGCGCTCTCTCGCCGTTGGCGGGGACTGTCCGACCTGAAAGGCGAACAGAAGTGATAAAAATGTCACAGACAAAAGGAAAACACGTTCCGCGTCGAAATATCGATGAGTTGAAACTGACGGATGAATGGAACGACTGGAGGTGGCAACTCCGTCACAGCATCCGAGACCTGGACGCCCTCCAGGATTGCCTAGGGGTGGATCTTGGTGAATCGTTGCCTCGTATGGAGGAGACCTTGCAATACTTCCCTATGTCCATCACCCCCTATTACGCATCCCTCATGGACCGCGGGAACCTAAAAAATGACCCGGTCTTCATGCAGGCGGTGCCTTCCCCTCTGGAGCTGGAGATATCAGATGAGGACATGGATGATCCTTTGTCGGAGGATCTGGACAGCAGCGTGAAATGCGTAACCCATCGCTACCCGGACCGGGTGCTCTTCACCGTGAGCAACACCTGCTCCATGTACTGCCGGCATTGCACCCGCAAGCGCAAGGTTGGGGATGCGGACAGCATACCGCATTGGGACGATATCCAAGAAGGCATAGAATACATAAGGCAGCACCCCAAGGTGCGTGATGTTCTGGTGTCCGGGGGAGACCCACTGATGTTGGACGACTCCATGCTGGACAAGATCCTGAAATCCTTAACCGATATCGAGCATGTGGAGGTCATCCGAATGGGGACCCGCATGCCGGTGGTTCTGCCGCAGAGGGTGGATGAGAAGCTGGTCCGCATGCTCTCCAAGCATCAACCCATTTGGATTAACACCCACTTCAACCACCCTCAGGAGATAACCCCTGAATCCAAGAAAGCCTTGGCCATGATGGCGGATGCCGGCATCCCCCTAGGGAATCAAACCGTTTTGCTGGCTGGCGTAAACGACTGCCCCCTGGTTATGAGAGATCTGGTGCAGACGCTGGTACGGAACCGGGTGAGGCCGTATTATCTATATCAATGCGACCTGTCACGGGGGATTAGTCATTTCCGCACCCCAGTCACAAAAGGAATCGAGATCATGGAGAACCTTATCGGACACACCAGCGGATTTGCCGTGCCTACCTATGTGGTCGACGCCCCCGGGGGCGGAGGGAAGATACCGGTGATGCCAAATTATGTACTGTCATGGTCGCCCAGCAAGGTCATCCTGAGGAACTACGAGGGGGTCATCACCACCTACAGGCAGCCCAGCGGATACAAGACCGAGTCGTGTGACGGTGATTGCGAGGCTTGTCGTTTGAAGAATGACCGCCCGCAGCAAGAGGACGTGGGGGTGGCCGGTCTGCTCAGCCAGGGCAACGAGGACATCAGCTTGGTGCCAGAAGGGTGCCAGAGATACGAGAGGAGAGAGAATGAGTGACGAAATCATTGAACAGGATGGCATGTCCATACAACAGGGACCGCTTAAC
>JBFWLS010000070.1:0-5152 GCA_050251995.1 Candidatus Methanomethylophilaceae archaeon | reverse complement strand
TGGGTGCCTTGAAAGCCATGACCGATGCTGACCTGGTGATTGCCGTGGGAACCCGATTCTCGGACCGCACCCACAGCCGTCACAACAAGTTCCCCATGGACTGCAAGGTCATCCATATCGATGTCGACCAGGTGGAGCTTGGCAAGCACCCTCAGACCGCCGCCTCGATACTGGCCGATGCCAAGATTGCTTTGACGGCACTACTGGCCATGATACAGGAGAACCATCGGGAATCCTGGAGAGCCAAGACACAGGAGTTGAAACGAACCTGTGCCTGCCAGCGGGATCTGGACCAGGTGCCCATAGCGCCACAGAAGGTGATGTTCGAACTGAACCGCATCCTGGATGACGATACTATCATCACCACCGAAGTTGGACAGAACCAGATGTGGGCCGCCCATCACCTCAAGATACGCCATCCGCGTCAATTCATCAGCTCCGGCGGTTTCGGCACCATGGGATTCGGTTTCCCCGCCGCATTGGGCGCAAAGGTGGCCCTCCCGGACAAGAAGGTCATAGACGTTGCCGGCGATGGCAGCCTGCTGATGGTCATCCAGGAGCTGGCCACTGCCGTAGCGGAGGACATCCCCGTAGTTATATGCTTGATGAACAACGGTTGGCTGGGCATGGTCAAGCAATGGCAGAAGCTATTCTGGGACAAACGTTATTCCGGCACCGCTCTTTACAAATCCAACCCGGACTTCGTGAAGCTGGCTCAGTCCTTCGGGGCTGACGGCATCCACGTGGACCGGCCATCCGAACTGGCAGATGCATTCAAGTCGGCCCTGGCCTCGGACAAGCCCTTCATAGTGGACATTAAAACCGATCCCGAGGAGGATATCCTGCCCATGCTCCCCCCGCAGGCGAACATGGACATAATCAAAGGCCGCTGCTGCTTCTGAGGCCGGGCGGGCGTCCCGGCCCATAGATACCTTTTTCTCGGATGATGAAATATTCATCTGATTTACAATCAAAGGGCCAAGGCCCTCTGAAACTGTTACGGGGTGAAGAATTGGTAAAGATATATCATGACTCTGATGTGGACTTGAGTATTCTGGATGGCAAGAAGATCGCCGTCATCGGTTACGGCGCGCAGGGGCGAGCCCAGGCCCTCTGCCTGCACGATTCCGGCTTGGACATTGTGGTGGGGGTTCGCAAGGACGGCCCCTCCTGGAAGAAGGCCCAGGAGGACGGTCTGAAGGTGGCGGAAATCCCTGCCGCGGTCAAGGATGCGGATGTAGTCATGGTCCTGCTCCCGGACGAGGTGCAGCCCGACGTCTATCGGGATCAGATTGCACCGACCATGAAAAAGGGCTCCGCCCTGGAGTTCGCACATGGCTTCTCCATAGAGTACGGCCTCATCGACCCTCCCGAGGGCATCGATGTGATAATGATGGCCCCCAAGTCCCCGGGGGACATGGAAAGGGTGGCCTATCTGGAGGGATTCGGTGTCCCCGCCCTCATATCCGTGGAGAGGGACTTCTCCGGCAAAGCCAAGGATATCGCCTTGGCTCTTGCCAAAGGCATCGGCTCCACCCGGGCAGGGGTCTTCGAGACCACCTTCGCCTTCGAGTGCAAGAGCGACCTATTCGGGGAACAGGCCGTGCTCTGCGGCGGGGTGACAGCCCTCATCAAAGCGGGCTTCCAGACCCTGCGCGAGGGCGGGTATCCACCCGAAATCGCCTACTTCGAGGTGCTGCACGAGCTCAAGCTCATAGTGGACCTAATCCAGGATGGCGGCCTGATGCGGATGTGGGAGGTGGTCTCCAACACCGCTGAGTTCGGCGGCCTAACCACTCGCGACAAGGTCATCACCGAGGAGTCCAAGAAAGGGATGAAGGAGATTCTGGCCAACATCGAGTCCGGGAAGTTCAAGGACGACTGGAGAGCGGAATGGAACAACGGCCTCAAGAACCTGAAAGCCATGGAGAAGGCGGAAGGGGAAGAGGAGATCGAGATCGTGGGCAGGCAGATTCGCTCCATGTTCGAGAGAAAATAGATAAACCCCTTACTCCGTCCTTCTTCGGTGCCCTTATGCCCAAAATTTCCATCCGCACCCGTGCCGGCACATTCCTGGCGGAGATGGATCGCTCCGACCTCACTGACGAGCTCTGGCTCTCTCTACCCTTCGAGGGCAAATTGAACATGCTGGGCAAGCAGATCTATTTCGAGCTTCCCCTGAGCACGACGGTGATGGGGGACCAGAAGACGCTGGAGGAGGGTGACGTGGCTTACTGGCCAGAGGCGCAGGCCTTGTGCCTGTTCTTCGGGCCTACTCCTCTCAGCCAGGATGATGGTCGTCCCGTCAGCCGCTATCCAGTTAAACGTATAGGCCACCTGCTGGGTGACTACCAGGCATTGGAGCGTAGCGGCGACGGTTGCCCCATACGTCTGGAAAGGGCTTTCTAGTTGCCCACCAGCTCCATGCCCTGGAAGCTTACCGTGGGCACGCTGGCGTTCCCAGTGCAGACGATGTCGGCGCCGATAGTCTCCACTTGCCGCAGGGCTTCGAACATGTTCCCGGTCAGAAGGGCGTTCTTCACCGTCCCCACCACCTCCCCTGCGCTTATCATCAGCCCGCAACGGACCTCCAAGGCGAATCGCCCGGTGAACGGGTCCGCCTCTGGCCAGGCGAACTTCTCGATCAGGACTCCGTCCTGAGTCTGGGATATGATGTCCTCCACCCCTCCCTTGCCCGGTAGCACACGGAGGTTCATGGGCTTCACGGCCACCGCGTGGCTGTAGGAGCCCTGGGCGTCACTGGCGGAACGGCGCAACCCATTGCCGGTGGAGATGCCGTTGTAATTGTCGTAAAGGAAGGACTGCAACACCCCATCCTGCACCAGGACCTTCACCTGTGCCGGCGTTCCTTCGTCATCGAATCGGGCACAAAGCGGTGCGGGCAGGGTGGGGTCATCCATGATGGTCAGGGCCTCCGATGTCACGGCCTCCCCCATCGATCCTGCCCAGCGGCTACGTCCATTGGCCACGTTCTCCCCGTTAAGGGCGGAGCCAGCGGAAGAGAGCAACATATCCCCCAGTTCGGAGGGAGGGAGTATGACGGTGAGATTCCGACGCCCATGGTGGTTCTTCGCTGCGGCCGCGTTGCGGGCCTTCCTATAGAGCGACTCGGCCATCTCTGACGTCTTGAGGTCCAGATGCGTCCCATGATAGCTCTCCGTCCCCTCACCAGGGGAGGGATGGTCCAGCATGGATGTGAAATGGGCGTAGACCGACGTTCCCTCCTGCCAGACATCCATGCCCATGGTGTTGGCTATCGCCATCTCCGTGCGTGAAGCCCGAAGAAGGCCACGTGGTATCCTGGCCTTGCAGTTGTCCACCACCTCCATGGCCAAAGACCCCAGTTGCTCTGCGTCCATGTCCCGTATGCTATGATCGTGTGTATTCAGGGCACCGAGGGCGGAGGCCTGTGGCGGGGCGAACCCCTTCACCCGCGGGTCTGGAGGGGTTAGACGGGTGGCGGCCATGGCCCTCTCCACACAGCGATGGACGTCTACCTCCTCATGAACGGTGGCAGATGCTGAGCATAGGCGCGAACCTTGTATGACCTGGATGGCCATGCCACGTTCCCTCTTGTGCTCCACCAGGCTAAGCTGGGAGTCGTCCACGTAGACGGAGAAGGTCTCGGTCATCACGGTGTAGCATTCCATCTCCTGCCCTTCGCCCACCAAGCCCAAAGCCATATCATTGATGCCCCTGAGATCCATCATCCACCTCCCACGATCATCTGGGAGCGCAGATGGGGACCCCCGGACGAGACTGGTATCCAGTCCTCTATCCCTTTGCCGCAGTAGCCGCCATCGTGTTGCAGCTCCCTGCCCACCGCGTCCACGGTGCCCAGGATCTCCAACGCCCGTCCAGTCAAGGTGAAAGACCGGACCATGTCCGATATCCTGCCGTTGCGAATGAGGTGGCCACGCAGCACCTTGGCCTCGAATCCCCCTCCTACCGGGTCCTCCATGCCGTTTATCATCTTCTCGCAAAGCACCCCTTCGCTAACGCCGGCTATCATGTCTTCCAAATCCCAGTCTCCCGCCTCGATGAAGGTATTGGTCATCCTCACCCAGTTCCGACGTGAGAAGTTCTCGCAACGGCCGTTCCCCGTAGGAGAGACGCCCATGAGGGCCGCGGTCTCCAGGCTCTGCAGGAAGTTCCGGTATATGCCGTCCTCGATCACCACTGTGCGCGACGAGGGCGTTCCCTCGTCATCAAAGGGTATGTAGCCATGCGCCCCCGCCAGCGAGCCGTCGTCCACCAGGGTCACCAGCTCGCTGCCCACACTTTTTCCTGGCATCGAGCTGAGGAAGGAACGTTTCTTCACCACCTCATCCGCCTCTGAGGCGTGACCCATGACCTCATGTGCCAGAAGGCCGGTCATCATGGGGTCGGAGATAACCGTCATCCTCCCAGACGGGGCCTTGGCCGATTTCAGCGATAGTAGGGCTTCGCGTGCCGTGCCCTCACCTAAGGAGACGATGTCCGTCCCTCGGATGAGCTCGAAACCAGCGGAGGCGTCCGGCCCATCGTAGTAACGCTCCAAACGGTTACCATCGGAGGCGATGCTCATGGACCTCAGACGGGTGCGTACCTCCTCCCAACGGACATCGGACCCGAGGGAGTTCAACACATGGTTTTCCCTGACCTCTTCGGCGTAGGAGGCCACGCGATTGATTATCCCATCCATCTCCTGCGCGGAATCCAACTCCAAGGCGGTGGCCACCTTCTCCTCTAAGGTCACAGAGGAGGGATGTATGCGCGCATCCGCCCTCATATGGGATCTAACCGTGGGCGGATCCAAAATTGGCCCTGGCCTATGGGCGGCCAAAGCGTTGCTGGCAGCCTTCTGGGCCGCCTCCAGGACCGACTCCCGATCCATATTTGTGGTGGAGGCGAAGCCCCAGGCCCCGCCGCTACGGGCGCGAAAGGATATGCCGGCCATATATTTGTCCGAGAGCTCCCTTAGCGACCCGTTCAGGGTGCGGATGTTCAGATCCCCTATCCTCTGATGATGCACATCGCAGAACTGGATACCACTTACGTGCATGCGTTTCAAGGCTTCCCGGAACAGGTCCTCCATCATACCACCGTGAGATTCTGATCGAAATCGGTCAGGGGCTCGAAACCGTCTTCC
>JBFWLS010000069.1:0-5178 GCA_050251995.1 Candidatus Methanomethylophilaceae archaeon | reverse complement strand
GATGTACAAAAATGATGCTATGCCTTTTTCAGACCAGACGGTGCAGGTTCGCGGGGACATCGATCTCGAAGCGGGCCCCCCGGGTGCCGGTCTCGCGGATCTCGAAGCCGCTGATGTGCAGGATCTCCCGCACCAGGAACATCCCCAGGCCGGTGTTCCGACCGAATCCCCGCTGGAAAATCCGTTCCTTGTCCTCCGCCGCTATGCCCACGCCGTCATCCTGGTAGATTATACGCAGCCCGCCGTCGGACAGCTCCTCGCAGCTGACTTGGACCTCCTTCACATCGCCCCCGTGGCGAGCAGTGTTCTGGAAGAGGTTGTGGAAGACCTTGAAGAAGGAGTTGTCCGCCAGTATCATTCGCCCCTGGCATCGGGTGTGCATCTTGTCCGAGGACAGGCCGGAGCCCTCCAACCCTCGTTGCAGCTCGTGGTCCAGGTCCAGCCATTCCGGGTCGCTCAGTCCCAAAGCGTGGTAGTCCCGGATGATCTTCATCTGTTCCATGATACTGTCCGCAGCCTTCTCCACGCTGGCGAAGAGGCGCAGGTCGCTGCGGTCGCGTCCTTCCTTAGCGCTCATGAGCTCTAAGTATCCTTTCATGACCTGAACCTGGTTGAATATGTCATGATAGGTCATGCTCTCCATGAGCTGCTGCTTCTCCCGGGTCTTGTGCAGGTTCAGGAGGGCGCGCCGTATCTCGGTCACATCGTTGATGGTGGCGATGTAGAGACTTGCACCCACCCCCGGCATGCGCACGGGGGAGATGCTGACGTCCAGATGGATCATCTGGCCGTCCATTCCCTGCAACAAAGCCTCTTCCCGTACTGCGCTCCCCGCCTCGCAGGCAGCACGGAAGATGCGGGTGAACCCCATACCGGCCTCGTTCTCCATCTCAGAGAGCATCCGCCCCTCGATCTCGTTCGCTGGACGGTCGCTGCCGGGAGGGGTGCGATTGATGCTCAGGATCCTGGACTCGGAGTCCAGCACCGCCACGGTGAAAGGAAGGGAGTCCAGGAGGGCCTGGTATTTTGCCTGCGCCTCTAGGATCTCCCGGCGTAGCCCGATTCCACGTTGGATGGACACCATGCCCTCCGTCAAAAGCTGGATCTGGCTGACATCAGTGTCGTCATAGGGGGTGCGCTTGTTGGCCACGCCGGCGGTACCCACGATCTCTCCATCCAAGCGGACGGGCACGGCCATGTAGCTGTCGATGTGCACATGCCCCTCCGGGGTCCCCCGCTTCAATGGATGGGGGGCTTGGAAGTCGTTCAAGACCACGGGGACGCCTTGGCGTATGGGCTCTCCCCAGATGCCCACCTTGTCCATGCTATACAGGTAGGGCTTCTGCGGCACCCGGCACCTGGACATGCCTTCCTCGCTCCAGGCGTGCATCCGCAGGGTGCGCCCCTCGTCCTCCAGGAAGGCCATGTAGCCCATCTCGCTGTTTGTGAGCTCCACTATCTTACGCAGCACGTAGTCGGCCACCTCGCTGAAGGTGGTCCCGCGGGTCTGAGCCAGCTCCACCAGTGCTTGCAGCCGCATTTCCGTGCGCTGACGGATGCTTTCCGCCTGCTGCAGGTCCCTCAAGGCATGTATGCGTTGCAGCAGCAGCTTCGCCAGGTCGGGAAGGGGGCGGCTCTTGTTCAAATAGAGGTCCACGTCCTGCTCCATTATCAAGGTCATCAAAGGCAGGTCCTCAGAGGATATCACGGCGATGCAGGGGCACTCTTGCCCAATATGGCGGCAGAGGGTCTCTCCGGCCGTGGGGTCGTCCCTGAGGACGTGGCAGTCTATCAGTATGACATCGTCCCTGGAGTTCTTGTTTCCATCCATCTCGTGCAAGGCCTCGGTGACGCGGGGCGAGAAGCGGAACTGCACCTTTCCGTCCATCCTACTCACCTCTCGGGCCAATTCCTGAGCGTGCGCGAGGTCGTCGCTGATGAACAGAACCTGGATGGGGGAGCTCATGTCGATACGCCTTTCATATCGTGGAAGGACTTAATAATCTATGTATCCGATGTAAACTCGAATTCTGGAAGGTCGCTAGCGAAACGCCACATGCGCGGGTATGTGCCTATCGGCATGAGGACGCGCTCCATGACCACTGCCTTCCCTTGCTGCGCCGTCATTAGCTTATCGGAGGACATATTCATGCGACCGATCCCCACGGCCTCGCCACGGGCGCTGAGGACGGCCACCAGTGCGTTGCGCCTAATACCCTCGTCCAA
Organism: Candidatus Methanomethylophilaceae archaeon; assembly: GCA_050251995.1. Taxonomy (GTDB): domain Archaea; phylum Thermoplasmatota; class Thermoplasmata; order Methanomassiliicoccales; family Methanomethylophilaceae; genus JAQUUA01. The sequence continues at coordinate 2,952 of JBFWLS010000069.1, read as the reverse complement.
GAGGTGCACGCCAGGGACGTTGAGGTCCGCCCCGTGGCAGAGGGCGTCCACAGAGCTAGCCTTGGCCACCACTTTGGGAAGGGGCTCAAGCAAAGCCTCCAGAGGGCGCACCATGCTGCGGAGCCAGTCCTCTCGACCATGCTGTTGCCATAGAACGTAGGCGTCCTTGAGGTCGTGCAGGCTCACCGCCTCCTCCTCCCCCATGACGCCGGAGCGGGTGCGGCGGAGTTCCTCCATGTTCGCCCCGCAGCCCAAGGCCTCACCTATATCCGTGCACAGGGTGCGGATGTAGGTGCCAGCGTCGCAGGCCACCTGGAACAGCACATCGCGGCCGTCCAGCTCCAGGACCTCCAAGGAGGAGACTGTGCGGATGCGTAGCTGACGCTTCACCGCCGACCGCACCGGGGGGAACTGGTAGATGCGACCTTGGAAACGGCCCATGACCTCGAGGATGCGCTCCTTTGGACGTTCCCGATGCAGGTGCATCAGGCACACGTACTCCTTGTCCGATGAAAGTACTAGGTCGGTGAGGCGCATGGCCTTACCGGTGCACAGGGGCAGGACGCCGCTTACGTTGGGGTCCAAGGTGCCGCCATGCCCCATCTTGTCCATGTGCAGGAAGTCCTTGGCCCAGGCGCTGACCTGATGGGAGGTGGGCCCCTTGGGTTTATCCAGGGCGATGACGCCCCCGGCCAGGAGCTCGCCCATGCTGCGTTGGGAAGGGGGCTTGCCCCAGCGGTCCTTTAATGCATCCGGGTCCTTGACGAGCATCATAGGCCAGCCTTCTTAACGATGATGTCCACGATCTCCTCCGGGGAAAGCGGCCCGGTGTCCAGCACCAGGTCGTAGACGCTGCGGTCCTGGATGTCGATGCCGTAGTACTTCCGGTAGCGATCGGCCTCGGAGGCGGCACGGTCCATCATGGCAGCTTCGGCCTGCTCCGCGCTCTCCCCTTCCCGATGGCCTATCCTCTCCGCCCGCACGGGCACGGAAGCATCCAAGTAGACGCGGAATGCCGGGATGCCCTCCCGAGTCAGCAGGTGTGCCGCCAAGCGGGACTCCAGTATGATGTCCTCTCTCTGCCTGGCGGTGTCCAGCAGCCGGCCGTCGATCATGCGGTCCACAGAGAAGTCCTCCTCTGCCAGCCGTCCTAGCTCCGCCAGGCTGAGACCTTTCTCCGCCGCCAGCTCCCGGAAGACACGTCCGAAGACATACATGTCCATGCCCGTGCGCTCCGAGAGGAGCTGACAGACCGTGGTCTTGCCCGACCCAGGCGGGCCGCTTATGGTCAGTCTCATGCCAGGGCCTCAGGCCCTTCCTCCATCTGCTTCAGCTTCTTGCGGAACTGGATGTAACGGAAGGTGCGGGAGAGTGCTTGGCTGAAGGGGATGCTGATCAGGGTGTAGAGCAGGACCCAATGTGGCAGCACGGTGCTGTCGTTGAGTTGGACGTTGAAGCTCCAGGGGACAGCCACCACCGGGGCGGCGAGCCCTGTGACGAAGACCGATATCCAAGCGAAGATGGGGATGATGAAAATCATCGTCGCTGGCATGAGCTTCAGCTGCTGGGTACTCATCTCCATGGATTTGGACATCACCTCCTGCTGGTGCTCGGTGAGCTTCTTGATCTTGTACAGGTTGTTCTCGATGCGCGCCTGACGGAGCTCCTGGTTGAAGGCCGCCATGACCTTCTGGTTGCGGGCCATCTCCACATTGTCGGTGAAGAAGGTGCGCACGATGATGCTAAATGTCACCATGAGCAGACCGGCCAGGACCAGGGTGAGCAAGGGGTACTCGCCGTTGAAGCCGATTACGGGCATCAGGACGTAACCCACGACCTCTCCCAGGAAGGTCCGGGTGTTCTGGTCGAACATGATGAACAGGGCGAACATGAACACCAGGATGGTGGTCAGGCGGGGGGAGTTGGGGGTTGATACAGGTGCTTCACTCATCTTACTCGCCTCCGAAGAAGCCACGCAGCACCGGGTGCATCTCCATCATCTGCTCCCGGCCCATGGCCTCATAAAATTGTATCAGTATGCCCACTGCCAGGAGCACACCGGTGCCGCTGGCGTTGCCTGTGGTGCCCACCAGGTCCGCCATGGCGGCCAAGCCGCCCACCACGGCTCCCGATATGACGGTGATTACGGGGATGTATCTCTCCAACACCCGTTTCAGGACCCGGGGGTCGCGACGGAAGCCGGGGATCTGCATTCCGCTGTTCTGGATCTGTCGGGCCACGGCCTCCGGTCCCATGTTGGTGGTGTTCACCCAGAACTTGGCGAAGAGCACGGAACCGAGCACCATCACCAGGAAATAGATCATGACGTGCATGAGGTTCTGCAGGGTGGAGTGGGCGTTGGCATACTCACTGCTGAGCATGGGCAGCAGCCAGGAGCTCAGGCCTGTGGGCGCGGACAGGTACCAGGCCAGACCTCCGGCGGCTTGCGTGGTGCCAGCCTCGAAGTATCCCAGGAAGGCGTTGCCTCCTAGGAACGGTATCTGGCTGAGCATGGGGTTGCTGTATAGCAACAGGGCGAACATGCTCACGTTGGCCAACAAGGCCGCCATCAGGATGACGGGGATGTTGCTGGCATAGATGAGCTTCAAGGGATACCTGCCTCGGGCGCCGCGAGCGGAGCCATGGGACAGGGGCAGCTCGATGCGGCTCGATTCTGCATAGGCCACGAACATGAATATCAGTATGGTGCCGATAAGGGCGGTAAGGGGGTTCGGCTGTCCCAGCAGGATGTTCTCGTAACCTCCCTGCGACAGCTGCGCCGCGGATTGGGAGGTGAGGATGTATATGGTTTTGGGGCTGGTTCCCGCGGGGGGGTTGGCGATGCCCAGGGCGGCGCCGGAGTCCACAGGGTTCCAGTTCACCGTGCCGGTGAAAAGGGCCTCCGAGACCCCGGCGGCGAAGAACAGCGATATACCGCTGCCCACCCCCCAC
>JBFWLS010000068.1:0-5192 GCA_050251995.1 Candidatus Methanomethylophilaceae archaeon | reverse complement strand
CATCGGCACCTTCCTGTACCGATGTGACTCCACATTCTACACCGAGCCACTGCTGGACATGATCGTGGACAAGAAGTCCTACGGGCTCATAGTCCTGGACCGTTCCGAGGCCACCATCGGCATACTGACAGGGAAGAAGATCATCACGCTGAAGAACTTCGACTCCCTCGTGCCCCGCAAGCACCGGCAGGGAGGCCAGTCCGCACAGCGTTTCGAGCGTTTGATCGAGATTGCTGCCCACGAGTACTTCAAGAAGATCGGCGACAGCGCTACAGAGGCCTTCTTGGACAAGACCGGCGACCTCCTGGGCATACTCATAGGCGGGCCTGGTGCCACCAAGGACTTCTTCGTGAAGGAAGGATACCTGCACCATGAGTTGCAGAAGAAGGTGGTGGACACCTTCGACACCGGTTACACGGACGAATATGGTCTGAAGGAGCTGGTGGAGACTGCCAAGGATGCCATCACAGATATGGACCTTACACGGGAGAAGGACCTCATCCAAAGGCTGTTGGCGGAGATCCGGAAAGCCGATGGAGGATTGGCAGCATACGGGGAGGACGAGGTCCGACACATGGTGGAGATGGGTGCTGTGGACACTCTATTGCTGTCCGAAGGCCTAAAGTTGTCCCGTTTGACGTTGAGGTGCGGCAACGGACACGTTACCAAGGTCACGCAGAGGGCGAACATGGAGAAGATTCCGGCCTGCCAAGAATGCGACTCCCCCACCGAGCTGGTGGAGAGCATGGACCTAGTGGACGAGCTCTTCGAGCTGGCTGCCACCATGTCTTCCAAGGTGGAGCTCATCTCCGAGGACTCCGAGGAAGGGGAGCTGTTACTCAGGGCCTTCGGTGGCATAGCCGCCCTGCTTCGTTTCCGGGCGGGGTGACTGCATGACAATGATGGATGCATTCCGAGAGGAGGTCAAGGGGAAGGTGGATGCGGCTTTGGTGGAGATGCAAGCATCCCCCATCTATGATCTGGAATCTCCCAGTTCCGACCTTGCTGACCTGGCAATGCCGTGCTTCGGCTTGGCCAAGCGACTGCACCGTTCCCCCATGGACATCGCCGAGGAGCTGGCCAGCCGGGTCACAGCAGGGGGGAGCATCCAGGAGGTCTGGGCGCTCAACGGCTACCTCAATTTCCGCATGGACCAAGCGGCTCTGTTCGACCACACCCTGCAGGAGATATTGCAGAAGGGCAAGGATTACGGCCGGGGAGAGCCCAAAGGAATCAAGATCAACGTGGAGCACACCTCCACGAACCCTACCGGCCCCATACACGTGGGGAGAGCCAGGAATCCCATAATCGGTGACACTCTGGCGCGCTGCCTGCGCATGTGCGGTTACGAGGTGGAGACGGAGTATTACGTCAACGACGTGGGCAAACAAGTGGTCCTTCTAACGTGGGGTGTGAACAACATCCATCCCTCGGAGGTGGAGCAGGCGGACCGGGACAAGGACGACCACCAACTGGTCTTCTACTATCGGGAGGCGAACCGCCGTATGGAGGAGGAGCCAGAGGTGCAGGCGAAGATCGCTGGCATGCTGCAACGCTTCGAGAGCGGGGACCAGGAGGTCATCGACCTGGTGCGTGGGACAGCGGAGAGGATGATGAACGGTCTGAAGTCCACCCTGCGCAGCATCGATGTGGAGCTGGACCGCTACACATGGGAATCCAGATACATAGCCGATGGTTCCGCCAAGGAGGTGGTGCGTCGGCTGAAAGAGACACCGTACTGCGGCATTGAGGACGGCGCGGCATATCTGGAGCTGAAGGACTTCGGCATCCATGGAAAGAACACCCGTTTCACATTCACCCGTAACGATGGCACCACGCTGTACACCACCCGCGACCTGGCCTACCACCTGGACAAGTTCAAGCGCTGCGACCGGTCCATCGATGTCCTGGGTGAGGACCAGAAGCTGGGGAGCCAGCAGCTCATGATTGCCTTAGAGATCCTGGGCTCGGAGAAGAAGCCGGAGCCCATGTTCTACTCCTTCGTTTCCCTGCCGGAAGGCAAGATGTCCACCCGCCGAGGCACGGTGGTGTATCTGGACGACCTTATCGACGAGGCGGTGGAGCGAGCCTATGAGGAGATCGGCAAGAGGCGGGAGGACCTGTCGGAGGAGGATATGCGTCGCATCGCCCGCACCATCGGCGTGGGTGCCGTGCGATACAACATTGTCAGGGTGCAGCCGGAGAAACAGCTCACTTTCAAGTGGAACGAAGCCCTGAACTTCGATGGCAACAGCGCCCCCTTTCTGCAATACTCTTACGCTCGGGCCTGCAGCATGCTTCGGAAGGCAGGGGATTTCCAACCCGTTTCCGACAGCCGCTTGCTGCAGGACGATTTCGAGAAGAAGCTGCTCCGCACCCTGTCCCGCTTTCCAGATGTGGTCCGGGAATGCGGCGAGGAGAGGAAGATCCATAGCATGGCCGCCTACGGCCAAGAGGTGGCGGCCGCTTTTAACCAGTTCTATGCCGCCGTCCCGGTGCTTCACTCTGGTTCAGAGAAGGATTCCCGTCTGACTCTAGTTCTATGCACCCGCACCGTTCTGTCTAATGTTTTGCACTGCCTAGGGATAGGTGCCCCGGAGGAGATGTAGATGGAAATCCGGCCCATGAAAATCAAGGACTTGGCTCAAGTCAGAGCCTTGGAGTTGGAGCTCATTCAGGAGTACTTCAGCGAGATACTGGAGAACAAGTGGGAGGAATTGCCGCAGGAATGGAAGGACAACCTGGGTGCCAGCAGCAAACGTTTCTTCGGCTCCTACGTCCAGAGTGGCCTGAGCTTCGTGGCCGTGGAGGACGATGAGGTTCTCGGGTTCATCTTCGCCCAGATGCTGGAGAAGGTCTACAACGTGGAGAAGATGCTATGGGTGGAGAACATGGGAGTCCATCCCTACTTCCGCCGCATGGGCATCGGATATCGTCTGCTCCAGAAATGTGTGGAGGAAGCCAGACGGCAAGGAGCTGAGTTGGCGCACAGCGCCATCCAGCCGGATAACGTTAGTTCCATCATGCTGCACAAGAAGATGGGCTATTTCATCGACCGGCGGGAGATCGCCCTCTTGGACCTCACCGCGGACAACAAGGCGCGTCATTGACGCTTCTTCTTTCATTCACATAGTCCTCCTCCCAAGCGGTGAATGTCCCCGGGACAATTGTTTGGTCTAGCACGTCCTGGAATCCTTGGCGCAGCGCTTCCACCACCTTGTCCCATCCGACGTTTACGCCATGCTCCTGCAACGATGTCAAACCGTCATAGGAGCGAGGCTTCACAGGCCGTAGGACGGAGTCCGTCCTATCCCTGTCCAAACGCATTATCAGCGTTCCATGTTGTAGCAATGCCCCGCGACGACGAATCTGGGCGCTGCCGGAGATCTTCCTTCCGCCCACCAGCACATCGTTGATCGGTTTGTACTCTGCCTCCACGCCCAGGAGCTGGAGAGCCTGCACGATGCCGGAGCACAGCAGGGGAAAAATCTCCTTACGGGTCTCAGGTAGGCTCCCACGGTCCATGGTCACGGAGTAGATGAGCTGATCCTCGTCTGTGTAGATACAGGAGCCACCGCTGCTGCGACGGATTACCTGCACACCGTGACGACGGACCTCCTCTTCGTCCAAGCAGTCCTCCCGGCGGGAGAACCGGCCCATGGAGATGGTGGGACGGTCGCGTCGATAGACGTGCAGGGTGTCCGGGATCAGGTCCCGGGACCGCGCTTCCAGGATAGCATCCTCCCGCCACAGTGTCTCCTGCGGCCCACAGGCACCGCTGTCGATGAGCCTCATCGTCCAAGTAGAGAAAAGGGAAAGAGATAAAGGTTTGTGGGAAGGGGTTTGCCTAGCGCTTCTTCTTGCCGCTAGCAGGGGCCTTCCTCTTGGGCTCCTCCACCCGGGCCGGCTCCTCTTTGGATGGAACCTTCTCCTGCTTCAATGGAGCCATGGCTTCTTTGGATCCTCCCCTGCGGAAGGAGTCCCTGCCCGGCAAGCGGTTGCGGTAGTAGACCAGGGCGACGATGACACCGATGACCACGATCACGCCCACGAAGATGGCGATGTTCTTCCATCCCGCCTCGGAGACGGAGAGGGAGGAGAAATCGTTGCTGTCGCTGCTGCGCGGGTCATCATCTTGCACGGTCACCTTCAGACGGTAGTCTCCCTGGGCCCCGAAGGTGTAGCTGATGTTCACGGTGGTGTTCTCACCCGGGGCGAGAGGGGCGGTGGACAGTTCGGACGTCAGGAGCTCGGTCTCGGTGCCCACGACCTTGTACAGGTTGACGGTGAACTCATTGGCGGTCCAGTCGCCGTTGTTCTTCACCACCACGGTGATGGTTCCAGCTACCCCCTCCTCGAAGGTATCCGGGGAGAAGGTGACGCTCTGGATGCTCAGTGCCGGCATGGCCGCCCGGAGGACCTGCACCTGCTGCGTTACACTGTCGCTGTTACCGGCCACATCCACCACGGTCAGGGTGACGTTGTAGGTCCCCATGGACGTGAAGGTCTTGCTCACATTGCCGTTGTCGCTGGTCTTGGTGACATTGGCGCTGCCGTCACCGAAATTCCATATCCACTTGGCGATGATGCCCAACCCGTCACCGGCGGCTGCCACGTCGTCCGTGCTGTTCAGCCCACTGAAGCTGGCGGCGCTCCCGGCGGTGGGGTTGGCGGTAACCACATCAATGGTCGCAGTGGGGTCCACATCATCCACCAGCACGGTGAAGCTGGTCTCCTCAGACATGCTGTCGTTGTGGTTGATGACATGTAAGGTCACGGTGTAACCGCTGCCGCTCGCGGTGGAGTAGGCGTGCTGCACCGTGGCACTCGAGACATTGGTGTCGTTACCATCGCCGAAGTCCCACACGAAACGGTCCAAGGGGTTGCCGTTGGCGTCCGTGGAAGAGCTGGCGTTGAAGGTCACCGCCTGGTTCTTGCCCACGATGTAGTGCTGCAGGACACCGTCCACGCTGTACGCGTAAGCGTAGTCAGAAGCATCGATGGCCCCGGAGGCAGAGGGCACACCGTAGGTATTGAAGGTCATGCCCACCGTTTCGTTGGATCCATCGTATGTGAGCGGGTGCACGGTGAAGTTGTTGTAATCCGCACTGGACACCTCGACATACTGCGTTTTGACGAGCTGGCTGTTCAGCTCGAAGTTATCCGGGAGGTCGATGATGTAGCTGCGGTTC
>JBFWLS010000067.1:0-5197 GCA_050251995.1 Candidatus Methanomethylophilaceae archaeon | reverse complement strand
CGCCCTCACTCCTTTCCTTCTTTTGTTGGAAGGAAAGATATATTCTATTCATAGGTGTCTGGTACACACCTGTTGGAACAAGTTCTGCTCCCCGGTGCAGGGACAATTCTGGAATACAGTCTGTTAAGAGGATGCGGATGCTGAAGTGATGATAAACCAGCCCAAGTATCCATCGATGCCCGCCGCTTGTCGATTCCAATGATGGAGTAAGTTCCGTTTGCCTGCAGTATGGTTTCCTCAGAAACATTAAAAGTGGAACTTATCCATGACATGGTGGTACCAATGATTTACACCGACGTCCTGAAGACCATCGGCGAGACGCCCATTGTGAGGTTGAATCGGATGGCAGAGGGCGTTCCGGCAGAGATATTTGTTAAACTGGAGTCTCGCAACCCCGGAGGATCCATCAAGGACCGGGTGGCCCTTTCCATGGTGGAGGACGCCGAGGTTCGGGAGATGATTAGTCCTGGCGATGCCATTGTGGAGCCCACGTCTGGTAACACCGGCATAGGCTTGGCCATGGTGGCGGCCGTTAAGGGCTACCGGGCGGTACTGGTCATGCCGGAGAACATGAGTGATGAGAGGAAAGCGCTTTTGAAGGCCTACGGGGCGGAATTGGTGCTCACCCCTGCGGGTCAAGGGATGGCTGGTGCGGTGACAGAGGCAGAGAGACTGTCGGAACAAGATGGGTTTTACATGCCGCAGCAGTTCCGCAATCCATCCAACCCTATGAGCCATTACGTGGGAACTGCGCGAGAGATACTGAACGACATGCCAAACATAAAAGCAGTGGTCTGCGGCATCGGTACTGGAGGCACGGTGACCGGTATAGGCAGGGCACTACAGAACTTTAAATCGGACGTGCGCGTGATAGGAGTGGAGCCCAAGGAGAGCCCGCTCATCAGCGAGGGCCGTGCCGGCCCCCATCGCATCGAGGGTATAGGGGCAAACTTTGTCCCTCCCAACCTGGACCGCCGCGTCTTGGACGAGATCATCACCGCTAGCTACGAGGAGGCTGCGGAGGTAGTGCACCAGCTGGCGGAGCAGGAAGGCATACTAGGGGGCATATCCTCTGGCGCAGCCTTGCATGGAGCCCTGATCGTTGCCACGCGCATGAATCCAGGTGAACAGGTGCTAGCAATCCTACCGGATGGTGGCGAGAGGTATCTGAGTACCCCTCTGTTCAGGATGGAAGGAACATGATTAGAGAAAGCGATCTGCAGGCGGTATTGAAACGCGATCCAGCCATTAAGAGCCGTTCCGATGCCATATGGTTCCACCCTGGTTTGCACGCCGTTACGCTCTATCGTCTCAGTCATGAGCTGTGGGGGAAGGGCAAGACCAAGCGTTCCCGCTTCCTCAACTATCTGTCGCATGTCCTGACCGGCGCGGACATCCATCCAGGGGCGCAGATTGGTGAGGATTTCTTCATAGACCATGCCACAGGGGTGGTCATCGGTGAGACCACGGTGATTGGCGATCACGTGTCGATGTTCCAAGGAGTGACACTTGGCGGGGTCTCCTCTGTGAAGGGAAAAAGGCATCCCACTATCGAGAGCCATGTGGTCATCGGTGCCGATGCCACCATCTTGGGCAACGTTACCATAGGCCACAACACCCGCATCGGAGCCGGTTCCGTGGTCCTCAAGGATGTGCCTCCGGAGTCCACAGTGGTAGGCATACCCGGCAAGGTCATCAAGATGGGCGGAGTGCGCACGGACCGGGACCTCTGCCATGACGACCTCCCCGATCCTCTGAAAGACGCCCTCTGCCATATTGAGGACGAGATTGTTGCATTAAAGGAGAAGCTGTCGCGTTTGGAGGAGAAACTGGCGGATAAGGATGATATATGAACGTCCCTTGTCCAATAGGGAGGATATGAAGTGACAATAAGGGTGTACAATTCACTGTCCAATCAGAAGGAGGACTTCGTTCCATTGCAGGCCGGGGAGGTGAAGATGTACGTCTGCGGCGTTACGGTTTATGACGATATCCACATAGGGCACGCCCGTAGTATAATCGTCTTTGACATGGTGGCTCGTTATCTCCGCTACCGCGGGTTGAAAGTCACGCACGTCACCAACTTCACCGACGTTGATGACAAGATCATCAATCGAGCCAACGAGGAAGGCGTGCCCCCACTGGAGCTCTCCGCTCGCTACATACAGCGCTATTTCCAGGAAGTAGATGCGCTCGGCGTGCGCAGGGCGGACATATACCCCAAAGCATCAGAGAGCATGCATAGCATCATCCAGATGGTGCAGCAGATTGTGGACCGCGGCTATGGCTACAGTACCCCGGATGGTAGCGTATACTTCTCCGTGGACAGCGTCCAGGACTATGGCAGGCTTACCAAGCAGAAGCTGGAGGATATGGTATCCTCCGGACGAGTCACCTTGGATGAGCAGAAGAGGAATCCAATGGACTTCGCCATCTGGAAGGCCGCCAAGCCGGGGGAGATCGCCTGGGACTCCCCTTGGGGTCCAGGGAGGCCGGGGTGGCATATCGAATGCTCGGCCATGATTCGGGAGCATCTGGGAGATCTCATAGACATCCATGGAGGCGGCAGCGACCTCATTTTCCCCCATCATGAGAACGAGATTCTACAGACCGAGGCTGCGGTCGGCACCAAGCTGGCACGTTACTGGCTGCACAATGGAATGTTGCAATTCAAGGACGAGAAGATGAGTAAGTCCTTGGGCAACTTCTTCCGTGTCCGGGACGTCCTGCAGAGGCATGGCCGGGAGACGCTGCGGTTCTACATGCTGAACACCCATTACCGTGGGCCGCTGGGTTACAGCGAGGAAGCCCTGCAGGAGGCCGAGGCCAGCCTGAAGCGTTTGTGGAACAACTACCGGGAGCTGCAATCCTACTCCCGACAGGGGGATGGCGCGGACCCCATGACCGAGGCCTTGGATGCCTGTAGGCAAGAGTTCATCGCCCAGATGGATGACGATTTCAACACCCGTGGGGCGCTATCCGCCATATTCCAACTGGTGCGGGAGACCAACTCCGCCATGGCCGATTCCCGTCTATCTTCCGCCGGCGCCATCGCCGTTATTTCTCTCTTGGAGGAACTGGACCAAGTCTTGGGGATACTGCCTCAGGACCAAGGCTCAGGCGAGGTGGACAAGCTCTTGGAGGTATTCATACAGGTGCGGGAGGAGCTGCGGCGGGCTAAGATGTATCAGGCTGCGGACCTCATACGCGACCGCCTCCGGGAGGTGGGCTTCCAGTTGGAGGACTCTGGAAAGGGGGCGAAATGGAAGAGGATCTGATAGAGAAGAAAGCCATCCTGCTCCAGGGAGGGGCGGTGCAGCTCCCTCAAGGGTTCCAGGTGCCCTTCCGGATATCCCGTTCCACAGCTGGGCCAGGGGCAGGGAGACGATCCATCGTGTTCATGTTCCATGGGATGAGGGTGAAGAAGTCTATCGTCTACGAGGAAGGGGAGTTCCAATTGCTGCCCAAGGAAGGGGGATACGCCCTGCAACGTCATGGCTCGCCGTTCTTGGAGGATGTGGAAATCGGACCGGTGGTTTTCCATTCTCCGGAGCAGGCCTTCTTCAATCTCGACCAACGTTGCATGTATCATTGCCTGTACTGCAACTCGCCTCTGCTGGACGTCCATGCCACAAAAGGGTTGAGCAAGGAGAAGATCGTGCAGATGACCCGGGAGGCCATGCGCAGCACGCCGGTTCTATCATTGGCTATCACCTCTGGCGTCTACGGTTCCGTGCAGGAAACGGTGGAAAGGATAGCGGACTGCGTGCGCCATGTCCGGCAGGAGCTGCCAGGATTACCCATCGGTGTAGAGCCCTATGTGGAGACCCGGGAGCAGATGGAATTGCTTCACCAGGCAGGTGCGGACGAGATCAAAATTAATCTGGAGACCCCGAACCAAGCCATATTCCGCAAGGTCTGCCCCGACCTCGATCAAGGCCTGATCTGGAGAATGCTGCAGGACGCGGTGGAGGTCTTCGGACGGGGGAAGGTGGCTTCCAACATAATATACGGCATGAGGGAGACGGACGATGACCTATTGGACACAGTAGAGCGAATGGCCTCTATGGGGGTGGCAGCCGGTCTGCGCATGCTTTCCCTGAACGACACCAACCGTCCCTACATGGAGGCCGCCCTGGGCCAGTTGCAGGCACCCAGTGTGAAGCGCATGATACGCTTGGCAGAGGCGCACAAACGCATCCTGCAGAGGCATCGTCTCGATCCCCGTACCTTCCACACCATGTGCTTTGCCTGCACCTGCTGCGACCTGGTGCCTTTCCATGACCTCTGAGTGCAGAAATGTGCTCTCCTAATCGTTAAATATATTTTAGGCATAGCGAAACATCATGGTCACCGGCAGCCGAGAGGACTATCTCATCTGCATATACAAGCTCACCCAGGACGGAGGGGTGGCGAAAACCAACGACATCGCTCAGAGCATGAAGGTCTCCCCTGCAAGCGTGACGGAGATGATGGGCCGTCTGGCCGAGGATAACCTGGTGGAGTATGAGAAGTACCGGGGTGTGAGGCTGACCCGGGCGGGATACCGGCATGCCCGGCAGATCCGCCGCAAGCATCATCTCATGGAGCGTTTTCTGGTGAACATCCTGGATACTGATGTCGATACTGCACATGAGGAGGCCGGCAAGCTGGAGCATGTTCTTTCTGATAACGCGGCTCAGAAGCTCTGCCGTATCATTGGGGAGCCAGACGGTTGCACCGGTTGCAACGATGCCTGTGATGGTGAATGTGTAAACCACACCCTCTCTCATGAGACCGTGGCCAGCATGCGCGAGGGCGATGATGCCGTCATCTCCCACCTGCGTTGTGATAATGCTGAGAAGATACGCAAGCTGATATCCATGGGCTTCGTTCCAGGGCGCCACATCGTCCTGGAGAACGACCTGCCCTTCAAAGGCCCCATCGTGTTGCGGCTGGGTGACACCCGAGTGGCCCTGGATCGCGATTACGCCGACCTTATCCATGTGGACAGGGAGTGAACGATTGACCGAACGTAAGGTGATGCAGGTGGCTCTGATGGGGCAGCCCAACGTGGGCAAGTCCACCTTATTCACTCGTCTAACCGGCGTAGGGGTCCTGACCTGCAACTATCCCGGCACCACGGTGGAGTTCTTCGAAGGTACTGTTCTGCGGAATGACAGGACGGCACACATCCACGATCTCCCAGGAACCTATT
>JBFWLS010000066.1:0-5256 GCA_050251995.1 Candidatus Methanomethylophilaceae archaeon | reverse complement strand
GTCCGGTGTTACCGGCGATTACGGCGTAGTTCTCACCGTACTGCTTCTTCAGGATGCCAATAGCCTCCAAGCAGGTGGCGGGACGGCCGCCTTTCAGGAATTCCTCGGGGTCCATGAGCTTCGGCTCGTCGTAGACGCCTTCCATGGGGTTCATGACGAATGGATGCTCCTTCAGCATAGGGGTGCGGTCCTGCCTTCCAGGGTCAACCTTTGCGCCCAGCCTCTCCGCCTCGGCGGTGAGGCAGAAGGGGGCACGGACGGCCTCGAAACCGAGGACCTCAGCCTGTGCAGCACCGAGTTTAGCCATAAGCTTTGCATCGCTGTGAGCTGCCGGCCAGAAGACATCGATCGCCTGCATCTGTCCGATGGTGGCGCTCTGGGTGAACACGGCCACCGGGGGCCGGTCCATCTCTTCCATCCTCATAGCTGCCAGTACTCTTTCTCTGGGAGTCATGTTTGACATTGATTCTCCTCCTTGGCCGTTGAATGGAATCTAATTATTTAACATACACGCAATATCAATCGTTAATCAAAATTCTCCCTCTCGGAGCCAGATGGTCCATGCGATGGACAATATGGGTGCCGTCAAGAGATAGGCGTTCACGACCACGACGGAGGACATACGAACAGCGAACACAAAAAGGGCGACAGTGGCAGAAGAAAGGAAGAATTTGGGAAAAGGTTTGATAGCGAAGACGCTTATTTCTTCAAGAACTCAGTGGCCATCTTGGAGGCGGCCACGGCGTCGTAGGTCCATCCGTCGGCACCGATCTGGTCGGCGAACTCCTTGGAGGTGGCACCGCCGCCTACCATGGTGATAATCTGTCCCTTCAGGCCCTCTTCCTTGAGGATCTTCTCCATCTCCTTCATGCCAGCCAGGGTGGGGGTCATGAGGGTGGACTCGGCGATGATCTTGGCCTTGGCCTCCTTGGCCTTGGCGACGAAGTCCTTTATGGGGACATCCCTGCCCATGTCGATGACGGTGGCACCGGTGCCGGTGACCATGGCCTTCACGATGTTCTTTCCGATATCGTGCACGTCACCCTCGACCACACCGAGGACCACAGTGCCGGCTCCAGCTCCGCCAGCGGCGGGGAGCATGGGCAGGACCAGGTTCAGGCCCTGGTACAGGGTGTTAGCGGACAGCAGAACCTGAGGCAGGAAGTACTCCTTAGAGGCGTACTTGTCACCCACGACCTCCATGGCACCGGCCAGGGCCTTGAATATAATATCCTGGGGGGTGTTTCCAGCGTCCAGGCACTTCTGGGTGGCGTCCTTTGCTTCCTTAATCTTTCCTTTGATAACAATCTCCATCAATGCATCCATTTCCGCACTCATACATGTTCCTCCAATGAAACTATGTTGAAATTTAGTATGAAAATATTATTAATAAACCCTCTTATGGATGGATGTAGCATCCATAAAAATGATGGATTCATAGATTATGAAAGACACCCAGACTCAGAATCGAAGGGCCTGAATACCGTCCAGAGTGCCCAGCGGAAGCAACCCTATCTCACTCACGGCGAACACCTCTATGCCCTCTTTGGAAGCCTCCATCAGAGAGGGAGACATGAACGACCCGCGATCCCCGGAGCTGATGTCATTCCCACCGGAGAACAGGCTGAAGGAGGGCATGACCACCACTTGCTCCTGTGGGACCCAGAGGAAGCATGGTAGTTTCACGTGAGCACCGATGCTGTCGTATATCCTTATGGAGGGATGCTCATGCCCGATCGCCAGGGGACGGCGCCCGCTGTCCTCGTGTCCGTGCTCAAGATGGAGATTGCCCACCCGCAAACTGTCCACCACCTCGTACCGGCTTCCAGAGAGGATGTTCTGCAAAAAGTTGTCGTGATTTCCTTTAACCAACACCGGACGCGAGGTCTCTGATATGAAATCCAGGAGTTCCAATATATCTCTGCGGCACTCCCAGTCCGGACGCCGGAAATCATGCTTAATGTCCCCCAGCATCACCACTGTCTCTGGCTCGTATCTATGGATGCAACGATGCAGGGACTCCCGGATGCTTTGGGTATTGATCCGCGGGAGGTGGAGCCCTTCCGCCTCCAGGGCACTCTCATATCCCAGATGCAGGTCAGAGATGACCATCACTGAATCGTCCAGGATCAGACAACGATCGTTACTGATCTTCACCCCGGGCATCAATTCCTTAGTGTGCATCACTGGATTGAATGAATTGGTCATGCATAAAGCAATCACTCCTACCATGTAAGGACGAAACATATTCATGCTCGAGAGGGATAGGTGTGGGCATGATAAGGAGGACGTTCCAAATCCTGCCGAAAGTGGGACCAGGCACGGAGCGTACCCTCTGGAGAGAGGGGGTCCTGGACTGGGACGCTTTCCGAGATGCCCCTACGGTCCCGGGGATGAGGGCGGGACGGAAGTCCGAGGCCGACCGCTTGCTGGACGAAGCAGATGCGCTTCTGGAATCCAACCGCCTGCGGGAGTTGTCGTCCCTTCTTCCTCGCCAGGAGCATTGGAGGCTCTACCCTGCTGCCCGCCATGGGATGGCCTGCTTGGACATCGAGACGAACGGGCTGAGCCATGACAGTACCGTCACCGTGGTAGGTGTGCACGGCCCGCAGGGAACCTACACACTCGTCAAGGACGATGGCCTGTGCATGGAAAGCCTACAGGAGAGCTTGCAGGGCGCCACCCTGCTGGTGACCTTCAACGGCAGCTGCTTCGACGTCCCCGTGCTAAGGCATAGCTTCCCCGGGTTAGACTTGAACATCCCACATTTGGACCTTCGATTCGCTTGTCGTAGGATTGGATACAGCGGAGGTCTGAAAAAGATCGAGACCTCCTTGGGTCTAAAAAGGGACGAATCCCTGACCGACGTGGACGGCATGGAGGCCGTGCGTCTTTGGCACCGTTGGCGGAGGATGGGCGACCGTTCTGCCCTGCAGACGCTGATGGACTACAACCGGGCGGACACGGTTAACCTGGCGGAATTGGCGGACCTCGTCTATCCGCGACTGGAGCATCGTTGCACGGAGTGCTGATGTAATTATGAATAACGTAGAGAGCTTCCAAAGGAGGGCAGCCGAGGTTGCTGCGGCCGTGAAGGGCTCCGACTCGGTTCTGGTGGTTGCGCATATAGATGCGGACGGCATAGGTGCGGCGGCCATCGCTAGCACCGCCCTGCAAAGGCAGGGGCTTGAACATGAGGTTCGATTCGTAAAGAAGATGGACGAGAAGGCCTTGACCCTGGTCAACCAATCGCTTGCCGCACTAGTCTGGGTGGTGGATCTCGGCTCCGGCTATGTTTCTAGATTCAACAGAACTGGCATCATCATCACCGACCACCATGTGCCAGAAAAGGATTCCTCGGGGTCGCCTTTGGAATCCCCTCACGTGTTGCATCTGAACCCCAACCTCTTTCATATGGATGGAGGGCAAGACATTTCCGGAGCCGGGGTCACCTATGTGGTGGCCAAGGAGATGGACCCCGGCAACATGGACTTGGCCCATCTGGCCATAGTAGGTGCCGCAGGTGATTTCCAGGATTCAGCGAAGGGACAGCTGGTAGGTTACAACCGCCTCATCCTTCGGGACGCCGAGGCGTTGGGGCAGGTGAGGGTGGACGAGGACCTCCGGCTATTCGGCCACGAGAGTCGGCCCCTAGTGCAGTTCCTGCAGTTCTCCGGCGATCCTCCTCTGCCCGGACTCACCGGTAACAATACTGGCTGCCATCGCTTCCTGGCCGACCTGGGCATAGAGCTCAAGAGCAATGGACGGTGGCGATGCTGGAACGACCTGCAGGAGGAGGAGCGGGAGCGTATACGCGAGGGCGTTTCGCACCTCCTGCAGGTGGAGGGAAAGGAGCCCGGGGTGCTGTTCGGGGAGACTTACACCCTGCCATCTCAACCCCGGCACAGTGAGCTGCGGGACGCCAAGGAGTTCGCTACCTTGCTAAACTCCTGTGGACGCTACGACGATGCCCCCATAGGGCTGCGCATCTGCCTGGGGGACCGGCAAGCGGTAAAGGATGCCCAGGAGAACCGTAGCGAACATAAGAAGCAGCTATCCCTAGCCCTGAGCCTGGTACGTGATAACGATATGATAAAGGAGAGGGGGTGGGTGCAGTTTTTCCATGCCGGCGGAGAGGTGAGGGAGACCATCGTGGGCATCGCTGCCGGGATGCTTCTAAGCTCCAACGGAGTGCGACGGGACATCCCCATGATAGCCTTCGCCAATGCCGACGACGGGGAGGTGAAGGTTTCCGCCCGCGCCGACCGTAGCCTGGTGAACCGGGGCTTGGACTTATCCGCCGCCATGCGGGTGGCATCGGAACTAGTGGGCGGTTATGGCGGCGGTCACAATATCGCCGCCGGGGCCACCATCCCCCGGGGGAAGGAGGAGGAGTTCCTGGATATCGTGGAGGACATCGTCTCCGCTCAGCTCATCTGAGCAGGTTCCAGAGGATGGCCTTCTGAGCGTGCAGACGGTTCTCGGCTTGATCGAATACCACGCTCTGGGGGCCATCAATGACCTCGGCAGATATCTCCTCCCCCCGATGCGCTGGCAGGCAGTGCATGACGATGCAGGAGGGGTCGGCGACATCCAGGAGCCGCTGGTTGATCTGATATTCTGAGAATAGGTCCATGGCCTCTTGCAGGGACATTTCGTCCCCCATTGACACCCACACATCGGTGTAGAGGACGTGTGCCCCCTGACAGGCCCGCAGAGGGTCACTGTCTAGGCTTATTCGGCAGCCCTTGGTGGACGCCACCGTCTGGGCCTGTTTTAGGACCTCGGCGTCTGGCATGCGTGCCTCCGGGCAGCAGGCCACCATATCCATGCCAGTGAGGGCGGCGCCCAGCATGAGGGAGTTACAAACGTTGTTACCATCTCCCAGATAAACCATCTTCAGGCCTTCCAGGCGTTGAAAGTTCTCCTGCACAGTGAGGAGGTCCGCGAGTATCTGGCAGGGATGCTCCAAGTCATCCAAGCCGTTGATGACCGGGACGGTGGCGGCAGCCGCCAGCTCCTTCATCATGTCGTTCCGGAAGGCACGGTACATTATCCCATGGACGAAGCGGCTGAGGACCTTGGCGGTGTCGGATATGGTCTCGCCTCGGCCGATCTGCATGTCATTGGAGCTGAGGTACATCCCCCTGCCCCCCAGCTCGTTCATGGCCACCTCGAACGACACCCGGGTCCGGGTGCTGGATTTCTCGAATATCATGGCCAGGGTCTTGTTCTCCAAGGGCTTCTCATGGGAGC
>JBFWLS010000065.1:0-5363 GCA_050251995.1 Candidatus Methanomethylophilaceae archaeon | reverse complement strand
AAGATCGAGCTCAGCGAGGCGGACCGCCGTGACCTGGCCCGCCTCTGGCGTAATGCCAACATCGTCCATAGCTACGGCCGCAAGGCCGTCCTGGCGCTCTCCGGCCGGGGCGTGGGGCCGGACGCTGCCTCCCGCATACTGCAGATGTACCACCAAGAGGAGGATGACCTGCTGCGGGACATCCTCGCCGCCGAGGTCAACTACGCCCGCACCAAACGCTTCTGGGATTGAGGCGCAGAGGGTACGAGGGAACGGATTTTATAGGGCCACGTCGCATCATATCACATTCAAAGGAACCGTGGGTGAAATGAACCTGGAATTCGGAGTCACAGCAATCGTCACCATCTTCGCCATAGTCAACCCCGTGGGCAACATACCCTTCTTCGTAACCGTCACCGATGGTTACCCCAAGGAGCTGAAGAAGAAGGTCATAACCAAGGTCTGCGTGGTGATGGTGGCGGTGCTGTTCATCTTCGGGCTCTTCGGCGACCTTATATTCCAGATTTACGGCATCACCATCCCCGCCTTCCGCATCGCCGGGGGCGCCCTGCTGTTCACCGTGGCCCTGGCCATGATGCAGGGGCGGCCTGTCTCCAGCAAGATCACCGAGAGCGAGAAGGCCGAGGCCTTGGAGAAGGACCAGGTGGGCATCGTCCCCTTGGGGATCCCCATGTTCGCCGGGCCCGGGGCCATCACCACAGTCATGATACTGGTGTCCGGATTCAGCCAAACCGGCGACTACGTTGGATACACGTGGGTGCTGCTGGGGATACTCTTCACGGCAGCCATATCCTACGCCGTTCTCACCTATTCCGAGCTGCTGCTCCAGGTCATGGGCAAGAGCGGCACCATGGCATTCTCCCGCATAATGGGGCTGGTGCTGGCGGCGGTGGCGGTGCAGTTCATTCTGGAAGGCATATTCCAGGCCGTGCAGGAATCCGGGCTGGTCTGAGCTCAGATCACAGGGTTGCGCACCCTTCCCACTCCTTCCACCCAAGCTTCCACTTCATCGCCGGGGCGCAGGGGCCCGACGCCCTCCGGGGTGCCGGTGGCGATGATGTCGCCCTCCTCCAAGGTCATGAACGAGGAGATATAGGTGATGAGCTGCTGAGGGCTGAAAATCATCAAAGAGGTCCGTCCCTGTTGCCGCAGCTCACCGTTCACCCTCAGCTCCAGACGGAGATTCCCCAGGTCTTTGTCCATGGGCACCGGTTCAGACATGGGGCCGAAGCCGTCCATGCCCTTGCTCAGGGCCCAGGGGTCGCCGCGGGAGCGGGCGATGGTCTGCATCTCCCGGGCAGTGACATCGTTGAAAGCCGCCAGGTGGGACACGTGCCGCAGGGCGTCCTCCACGGGGATGTCCTTTCCACCCTCGCCGATTATCAGGGCCAGCTCCACCTCGTGATGGACCACCCCGGCATGTGCCGGAATACGTATGGGCTCGCCATCGCCGATGAGGCAGCTACTGGGTTTGAGGAACACCACTGGGGCCTCAGGCAGCACGGCATCCGTCTCCTCCAAATGGGAGCGGTAGTTCCAACCGATCCCGATTATCTTGCCGGGCCTCATCTAAGTTCCCCCCGTATGCGGAAACGGCTGCCGGGCTCTTCCGCTGGCAGAGGGGCTGGCGGCACCTCCCGAGCGTGGAACCCCTCGGCGATGACGTAGACCTCGGAGGACTCCTTCCGGGTGGCCTCCGGGGTATGGACGCTCACCTTGTCGAATCGTAGCAGGGTGTGGTCCTTGAGCTGCTTGAACAGGTCGCCCATGAAGACCTTCATAACCAGCTTGCCATCCTCCTTCAGCAGGCGGTCGCAGACTTCAAGGGCGAAGTTGGCCAAATGCACGGAGCGGGCATGATCGGTGGCATAGTTCCCCCCGATGTTGGGGGCCATGTCGGAGATGACCACGTCCGCCTTGCCCCCGAGGCGCCGCAGGAGCTCCCGGATGGTATCCGCGGCGGTGATGTCCCCCACGATGGTCTCCACACCCTCCAGGGGACGGATGGGCACCAGGTCCACCCCGATTATCCTCCCCTGCTCGCCTATGAGGTCCCTGGCAACCTGGGACCACCCCCCGGGGGAGGCCCCAAGGTCCACCACGGAGTCCCCTGGACGGAAGATGTGGAAACGCTCGTCGATCTGGATGAGCTTGAAGGCCGCACGGGAGCGATAGTCCATGCGCTTCGCTTTGAGATAGTAGTACTCGTGCTTCCTCTCATTCAGCCAGCGTCGGGTCATCGACTCCGATTCGTGACCGCTGTTTAACTAGTTTTGCTTCCCGTCCCTGATGGGGATGAAAATATAAACCGGGGGCAAGATTACCGGTGGAGGCTATACATGTCTGAAGAAGGATGGACCTATGCCAAGGCTGGCGTGGACATAGACCGCAAATCAGGGGCCATCGAGTCCCTGGTGGGCCAGCTAGGCTACCGCCGCCAGGGCCGGGGACGCCTGGTGAACATCAAGGGGTTGTTCACCGGCCTCATCGATTTCGGGGATGTCTACCTCAGCCTGTGCACGGACGGCGTGGGCACCAAGCTGCTCATCGCCGAGGAGCTGGGAGTGTGGGACACCGTGGGGATAGACTGCATAGCCATGAACGTCAACGACACCATCTGCGTGGGTGCCGAACCCATGTCATTCGTGGACTACATCGCCATCGACCGTCCCGACCCCAAGTTGACGGAGGAGGTGGGCCGTGGCCTCGCCAAAGGAGCGGAGCTCTCCAACATGGACATAGTAGGGGGAGAAATCGCCGTATTGCCGGAACTGGTGAACGGCCTCGACATCTCCGGAACCTGCCTGGGATTCGTGGCCAAGGACCGCCTCATAACCGGGGAAGGGGTGCAGGAAGGAGATGTCATCGTCGCCCTGCGCTCCTCCGGGGTCCATTCTAACGGCCTCACGCTGGCCAGGAAGGTGGCTGAGGCCGCTGGCATCGGCCTGTGGGATCAGGTGCCAGAGCTGGGGAGGACCTTGGGGATGGAGCTCCTCCAGCCTACGGAGATCTATGTGAAGCAGGTGCTGTCCATCCTGGAGAGGCATGCGGTACGAGGCATGGTCAACATCACCGGCGGCGGACTGCGGAACTTCCTCCGCCTTCGCAAGGGCCTGTGCTATGTGATCGATGACCCTGTGCCCCCACACCCCGTATTCCACCTTCTACAGGAATGGGGTGGCGTGGAGACACGGGAGATGTACCAGACCTTCAACATGGGCATGGGCTACGCCCTGGTATGCGGCCGGGAGGATGCGGAGTCCGTGGTGCAGGAATGGCCCAATGCCAGCATCGTGGGCCGGGTGGACAAGGGCCATGGGGTGCTCCTGGAGGGGGAGAACCTGCGTTACGAGAACTACTGAGACATCAGGGCGCCGATGGCGCCCATGACCGCCCCCAGGGCGGTGCAGGTCTCCAGGGAGAAGCCGCCTCCGGTGATGTCCAGGTTGCAGCGGGGTATGGAGGCCGCCCTGCGGGGCACACCGTGCGGGCCGAGGCCGAAGAGCAGGAGGATGCTCTGGCCGTTCTCGATCTTTTTCACCAGCTCCTGCACGCTCAAGCGAAATGGCTCCTCCGGTCGGCTGGTGGTGAGCACGGGCTCGCCCAACTGCGGAGGGAAGCCCTTGCCTGGATAGGGGAAGCTCAGGAAACGCCCTTTCTGACTCAGCTCCCGCAGGTAACCGCCATCGTCCCCGATGCTGGTGCTCTCCGCCACCCATGCCGCCACCTCCGCCGGCTGTCTCAGCTCCTCCGGGAAGGGGAAGCCGAAGGTGGCCAGATTGGCATCGAAGGCCAGGGCCAAAGGGCCCGCCCGGGCCAAGGCCCGACGGTGCGCCTCCCGGAACTTGTTCGGGTCGTAGGAATTATACAACCCGATGGTGACCCTGCCCTGGCGCAAGCCCGGCTCACTCCAGGGGCAGCCGGCCGATGGCTTTCAGCTCATCTCCGTCCCATTGCATGTCCAGACGCTCACGGCCCTTCCACACCCCCTTCTGCAGGATGTAGGCGGCCATGATGCTCAAGCCGATGGTGGCCTCCACATAGGCCACAGCCTTGCTGGCGTCCTTGTTGATCTTGCCCCAGGACTGCGCTTCCTCGAAGGTACAGCCGGAGAGGCCACCCCAAACGGGGGAGTCGGTGGTTATCTGCACGGCGTAATGGTGCCCCCCCTTGTCGTGGCCCAGCATCTCGGCGATGACCTCGGTCTGCTGGATGTAGTTCTTGGGCACGCCTCCACCGATGTAGATGACCGCGGTCTTTTCGGATTTGATCTTCACCTGCGCCAGCTCGTAGTTGTCGCGGATGGGGTCCAGACTCATGGAGGGCTTGCCGCTGCCGCGCATACGGTTGTAGAGATGGGTGAGCCCGATGCCGATGGAAGAATCGTTCAGGGCGGGGGCAAAAATGGGAACGCCGTACTTGTGGGCGTTGCGGAGTATGGAATCCTCATCCTCTATCTGGGAGCCCAGATAGCTGAGGAACTCCCGCGAGGAGTATGGACGCGGCTCCAGCGCCTCTGCCAGACGACCGATGTGCTCGTCCACCTGGCGGAACTTCTCCTCGTCCACGATGGTGTCGTAGATACGGTCCAGGAAGAGCTCCCGCAGCGCCACGTCATCGATGCTGGGGGAACACTTGTAGTGCTTGTATCCCAAGGCCTGGTAGAAGTCCTGATAAGGTATGGCTCCGATGGTGACGATGACGTCCACCACGCCGGTCTTGATCAAGTCGCTGATGATCTTGCGCATGCCGCCGGCAATCATGGCACCGGACAGGCCGAGGATGACCGTGGGCCGGGAAGGGTCCTTGAGGGCATTCTCGAGAGCGGTGGCACAGGTGGCCAGGGCCCGGCTTTGTATGGAGCTGTCTTTGTAAGCTTCCACCAGTCCCACTATGGACTCCGTGCGCATGAGGTCTATGGCCTTCACCTGTTCCGTCAATACCTGGTCTCTTTTCATCTCACGTCTCCAAATATAGTTCAAGGATCGGCGTCGCTATCCGGGCGGGGAAGGCCACGGATGGCGTGCATGTCGCCGTCCAGGAAAATGTCTAGGTCAGGGTGCTCGGATTGAATCTCCTCAATCTTCCGGAATATCTCGGAAAGGGTGAGATCGCTGTCCCGTACATCGATGAATACCTCATCCATTAAAAAACTCCCCCCCGAACCCCATAAAGATTATACTGGACATATTTATGATTTTAGCACCCTATGGAGACTATATAACAGGATATATGATATATATCCCCTAAACACATAGGAAGAGTTGGGCCGGTCTGGCTGGGTACAGGAGAGGAGATGAAGAGCACCACACTCCTAGATTTCGAGGACGGCGGTCTGCCGGAGGCGATGGAGTTCTACCTGC
>JBFWLS010000064.1:0-5370 GCA_050251995.1 Candidatus Methanomethylophilaceae archaeon | reverse complement strand
AGGCAGGCGGATGCGGAGGACATTTTGTACATAGACCTCCTGGAATCGGCCGCCAAGGAGCTCCCCTCCTTGGACCTCAATGACGATGAGCGCCTGACCTTGGAGGAGACCGTCACCATCAAACGCAAGGAGGACCCGTTTTGGGCGATGTGATGGATCCCCTGGAGGCGGCAAGGAAGAAGGATTTCGACCCTTCCAACATGGCGGAGGTCATGCTATCCTTCCCGGAGCAGCTGCAACAGGCGATCTCCCAGCCTCTGCGACTGGAGGCGGACTTCCGTCAGATATGCATCTGCGGTATGGGCGGCTCCGCCATCGGCGGGGACATCATCGCCGACCATTCCTTCGGGCAGTCCCAGAAACCGGTCTTCGTGGTCAGGGGGGTGCAGCTCCCGGATTGGGCTTGCAGGGACACCCTGGTGCTGGTGACCAGCTATTCCGGCAACACCCGCGAGACCCTAGAGCTGTTCCGGCAGGCCGTGGTCGGAGGGTGTCAGGTCATCGGCATCAGTTCCGGCGGCACCCTGGAGCAGCGCTGCCAGGAGAACGGTTTCGGTCACGTCAAGGTCCCAGGCGGCCTGCAGCCCCGCTGTGCCTTGGGATATATGCTCGGCTACCTGGCCAACATCCTGGGTTGCATGGGCATGCCACAATGCCGTCAGGAGATCGAGCGTTGCATCCCTCTCTTGAAGGAGCTGCGCCAGGAGATAGGGCCGCAGAACCCGGACAGCCCGGTGCGCCAGCTGGCGCAGCGCACGCACAACCATGTGCCGGTATTCTACTCCTACACCTATATGGCCTCCTCCGCCCTGCGTTGGAAGAACCAAGTGAACGAGAACTCCAAGAAGATCGCCTTCAGTGGCATCATGCCGGAGTTCAACCACAATGAGGTGGTGGGGTGGACGGAGGGCGTCAAAGGCTCACAATGCCTACCCATCTTCCTCTACGACCCGGACGCCCCCGCTCTGCTCAAGGACATGATGGACGCCTCCTTGGAGGCCCTGCGGGAGAACGGGGTGGCGATGGAGGTGGTGGAGATCCGCGGCCGCTCGGTGATGGAGAAGAACCTCCGTTCCGTCATGCACGCCGACTTCTACTCCCTCTACCTGGCGTTCCTGAAGAACGTGGACCCCATGCCGGTGCGCTCCATCGTCAGCCTGAAGGAGAGGCTGCAGGGCGGTAGGGGGAAGAAGCCGGAGGACAAGCCCAAGGGGCGAGGCAAGAAATCACGGCGCTCCTGAGCCAGACATCTGGGCAGGTGTCTCTCATATAAAGGGAACGACCAAAAGTTTTTTATTAACATCTTCATTAGCCCGTAGATATAGGTGTTTAAATATGGTTGAGTTCAAGGCTGTCATCAACGATGCCAAATCCGGTAAGTCACACAACGTGGCCGTCTCCGGGCATCATGCCAACTCCCTGATCGGTAAGAGCATCGGGGAGGTCGTGGACGGCATCTTCGTGGGTCTTCCCGGTTATAAGCTCAAGATCACCGGTGGAACGGACAAGAATGGCACCCCCATGCGGAAGGACCTGCCGGGCAACAAGAGGAGACGCATCCTGCTCTCCGAGAGCCTGGGTTTCCACCCCGTGTTCAATGGTCAGCGCCGTCGCAAGACCATCCGTGGGAGGACCATCTCTTCCGAGGTCACCCAGATCAACATGGTGGTCGACAACTACGGCCCCAAGTCCATCGAGGACATGTTCAACCCCCCTTCTGAGGAGACCAAATGAAGGTTCCCGAGCAGCCCAGCATAAACATCGGTATGATCGGTCACGTCGACCATGGCAAGACCACCCTGACCAAGGCGCTCAGCGGTGAGTGGACCGACCGTCACTCCGAGGAGATCAAAAGAGGAATCTCCATTAGGCTAGGGTATGCTGACGTAGCTTTCTACAAGTGCCCCCAATGCGAGGGCACATCATCCTATTCCACCACGCCGGTGTGCAAGAAATGCGGTGGGGAGGCAAAGTTCCTCCGTGCCGTGTCCTTCGTGGACGCACCCGGGCACGAGACGCTGATGGCCACGATGCTCTCCGGCGCCGCCCTCATGGACGGCGCCCTGCTGCTCATAGCCGCGAACGAGAAATGCCCTCAACCACAGACCAAAGAGCACCTTATGGCTCTGAGCATAGTGGGCATCGAGAAGATCATCATCGTCCAGAACAAGATCGACATCGTGAGCCGCGAGGACGCTCTGCGCAACTACAAGCAGATCAAGGACTTCGTGAAGGGCACCATCGCCGAGAACGCCCCCATCATCCCGGTCTCCGCCCATCATGATGTGAACATCGACATGCTCATAGAAGCCATTGAGAAGTACATCCTGGCCGGGGTGGAGAAGGACCTGGACTCCGCTCCTCTGATGCACATCGCCCGCTCCTTTGACATCAACAACCCTGGCTCCTCCCCCGCCGGCCTGAAAGGCGGTGTCCTGGGAGGCTCCATCATCCAAGGGACGTTCCATGTAGGGGACGAGATAGAGATCGCCCCTGGTCGTAAGGTGGAGGTGGCGGGCAAGCCGCAGTGGGAGCGCATCACCACCACCATCGAGTCCCTGCACGCCGGCGGACAGGCCATCGAAGTGGCTCGACCCGGAGGCCTTCTGGCCATAGGGACCAAGCTAGACCCCTCCATCACCAAGTCCGACGGCCTCACCGGCCGTATGATAGGTCATCCGGACAAGCTGCCCCCAGTGGTGCACGACTTCGTCATGGTAACCACCCTGCTGGACCGTGTAGTGGGCGCCAGCCTGGACATGAAGGTGGAGGACATCAAGACCAACGAGCCCCTGATGCTGAGCATCGGCACCGCCACCACCGTGGGGGTGGTGAAGAGCGCCAGGGGGCAGTCCGCCGAGGTCTCCCTCAAGATACCGGTTTGCGTCACCAAGGGCCAGAGGGTGGCCATATCCCGTCGTATCTCCGGCAAGTGGAGATTGATCGGTTACGGCATCATCGAGTGAGAGATGCAGACCGTCATTTTGGACACCAACGCCCTCCTCATGCCCTTCGAGAGGCGTTTGAACATTGATTTAGAGGTTCAGCGGCTCCTCGGCAACGTCCGCATGGTCATACCAGAGCCTTTGTTAGGTGAATTGAGACGCTCCCACAACAAGTATGCCACCGCCGCCCTCGCTTTGGCCGCCAAGTACGAGACCCTGCCCACGGACTCTCGTGGCGACGATGCCGTGCTGGAGCTGGCCGTTCGTCTGCAGGCGCCGGTGCTGACCAATGACAAGCAGCTACGTGCTCGGCTGCGGATGCAGGGCATACCGTTGATTTACCTGCGCTCCGGCAGCCATCTGATACTTGAGCGTTAGATCGTAGGCCAGGGAGGGTCGTCCTCGCCGTCCGCGGGCTCCTTCCCCATCTGTCTCAACCTCTCCAACATCAGCATCTTGCCGAACTCGGTGGCGGCGTATATGGGTATACGGGTGCCGACCTGCAACAGTGCACGTTTCTTGGCCACCTCCCGTAGAGTCTGGGAGGCGCATGCGGTGATGACATCGCAGTTGTCGAACATGATTTCCGCCTCTTCCATGCCCAGTCCGGTGGTGTGCACGGCGAAAAGCCGCACAGAGTCGCCGTAGGCGTCACGGAGCATACGGGCATCCTTAGGGCTGGCCACGGTCACACCTAAGGTGCGATATTTCAGCTGGAAGGCTTTGTAAGTCATCTCGAACTGGTCGATGGCGCCTTTCTGGGCGTCCAAGACCTTCTCCTCGCCGATGGCCTGCACCACCTCCGGTATGGTGTCGGTGGATATGATGCCGGAGATGCGTCCACCGATGCCTTGGATCATGGATGGGTCGTCCACCACGCAGCTTCCAGCACCGTCGCAGACCAGGACCGCGGCGTCCAGATGGCCGTTGGCCACGCCCATGCTCAGGAGCTCGGACACCCCGAAGCTGAGAAAATCCTCCATGCGCATGCTCCGGGATGAGCTGCACATGCCGAAATCGCGCATTCGGAACTCGACGTTCTCCCTTATGGTTTCCGGGGTGAGGCAATCGATGCCCCGATGACGTTTGAACAGTGGACAGTACTCGATCAAGGGCTGGCCGATCTCCGTTACTCGGCCATCCTCAATAACCACCTTGGCCTTACCCATGGCCTCCAAGACATGTCTGGTCATTGTAACATCCGTAGAACGATGTCAGCCTATAATTTCCTGCTGGTGGCCTGCAGAGGGCTCAGGGGCGTTGGACGATGAAACAATTTAATTATGAGATGAGGCGATATAAGAGGCCGTCAGGATCGGTGAATGACTTGAATGAGAAACACGTCTCCGCGCTGAGGAAGATTGCCAGCATCGGCGGGCTTCACAGCTACATAGCCATCTCCTCCCGTGAGCTGGGCGAGATCCTGGAGATGAGCCAGCAATCCGCTTCCAAGAGGATACTGGAGCTACTAGAGGAAGGATACATCGAACGGGACCTGGGTGCCAGACGTCAGCGTATCCGTATCACCGAGAAAGGGGTGGAGGAGCTGCGGAAGGAGTACAACGAGTACCGTCGCATCTTCGAGTACACCGATCACATCATACTCAACGGCACAATCACCGCGGGCATGGGCGAAGGTGGCTACTACATCTGCCAAGAGCAGTACATGGTGCAGTTCCAGGACAAACTTCTCTTCAAACCCTCCGAAGGCACCCTGAACATCCGTCTGGATAAGGAGGATGTGGGCAAGCTGGAGATAGTCCGCAACAGCCCCGGTCATAACATCAAAGGGTTCAACCGGGAGGGCCGCACCTTCGGGGACGTGGTGGCGCACAAGGCCAAGATACGCAACATCGACTGCGCCATCGTCATCCCGGACCGCTCCCACTACGACGACATCATCGAAGTGGTGTGCCAATACCACCTGCGCCGCACCCTCAGCCTCACCGATGGCGACCGAGTGGAGATCCGTGTGGAACTCTAGCGCAACACATAATCCATTATGGATCGGAAGACGGCCATGCCATCGCCCTCCTCCCGGTCGTAGCCCCGCGTCCAATCGGGATGCGTGAAGCGGCTCAGCGCCCTCTCCGGGTGCGGCATAAGGCCCAGCACGTTGCCGGCCGGGTTGCATATTCCGGCGATGTCGTCCGGCGACCCATTGGGGTTCCAGGGATAGCCGTTCTGCTCTCCATCCTGGTCCACGTAGCGGAAGACGATCTGATCGTTGTCGTCCAAGCGCTCCACCAGATCGGGGTCCATGCTCAGCAGCTTCCCTTCCGCGTGGGCGCTAGGGAACATCACCACGCTCTTCTTGGGTATGCGGGAGGTGAACAGGCAGTTGCCGCGGTTGTCGTTGCGCAGCAGCGTCGGCCGGCATTCGAAGCGGGCGGAGTCGTTGGTGAACAAGGCCGCGGCTGGCACC
>JBFWLS010000063.1:0-5374 GCA_050251995.1 Candidatus Methanomethylophilaceae archaeon | reverse complement strand
TGGAAGCTGTCCTTCCACCGTAAAGGTGCGTGTTTTGCCCGTTGTGTGCGGATGACCGGCGGTATTGCAGCACGATTGAATGCTCTTCGGCAATTCCCCAACCGTAGATACAAACGACATCTATGATGTGTGCACTGATGAGACTTACCGCCGAATGACATCCCCAGGGGCCTGTTTCGTCTCGTGCGCGGAATACTGCCCACACAAGATGGCAGCAATCATCTCTACCTTCAATGATGGACAAAGCCGATATCCCTAGGAAAGCTTGGAAGGCTAAGACAACAGAGGAACGCCGTTTAACTGGGTTTCCCTAGAGATAAGGAACGTTACGGAGGACGCTGGCTGTGGAAAGGGGTTTCATGCGCTTCTCTTGCTGCGTCAAGCTTGAGGTCTACCCCCGCTCCTTTGTGAGACCGGAACATGATCCAGAATGGAGTCACGGATGCTCTGCCCTCCACAGCAATAAGGGAATCGAGGGAGAAGATGCACCACCAGCTAAGGCAGGGATGGAGGATGCTCCCCGGGGCCAAGATGGAAACGGTGAAGGATATAGCCTAAAACCCTCATTTTTTCAATCCGGTCTAGAAGATGGCAAGAATATGAGATTCCATATTCAACATCCAGGATTGCTCGTCGTGAAGTAAATCGTGATTACAGACCCAATAAGAGGACTCTATCTAACTTCAAGTCTTCAGATGCTAATATGGCAAGTAATATCTATGGCACTATACAATTGAAACATTAGGTGCCGAAAATGTCATATGAGGAAATGTCTGATGTGCTGAGGGAGGGCCTCGGCCTCCGCCATCATCCGGTGGCGGTGTCACTGTTACGAGATCTGGCAGCCGCCCCCTCTGCTTACAGGAAGCCGCCGGAACCTATTCGCCACTGTCAGGCGGTGATGCGCTCCGGCAATGGAGAGATGATTTTCCTACCTTCAGATTTCCATGCCTGCAAGGTGGGCGCATCCGTACTAGGGATGAATGCATTGCCAGATAGGGCTGAGAGCGGGGACCTGCACAGCAGCATGGGACTTTTTCGTAGCCCAGAGGCTGCCCGTGATGCCTTGGCCTTACGACCCATGCTGGCCCCAAATTCCGTGACCGGAACCCTCTACTCTCCTCTGTCTTCGGCACAGGTGGAACCGGATGTGGTGTTGGTTGCCCTGATGCCAGAGCAGGCGCAGTGGTTGCTTCCCACCTCCATCGGCTTCGATGATGGCTCCAGGCTGTCAATGAGCATGTCCACCATCTTGGCCGCCTGTGGCGATGCTACAGTGATGCCCTACATCACCGGGAAGCCTAATGCCTCCTTCGGTTGCTTCGGCTTCCGTAAGAGCACCGATATCACTCCGGAGGAGATGTTGGTGGGCATACCATTCGGGAAGTTAGAAACCATAACGGATACCATTAGGACTCTCGCTGCGGGCACCATCCCCAAATCAAGGACGAGATGAAGGTGTAACAATGCCGGATGAAGAAGTGCAGCGAGAAATATGGGACAAGAACTATGCCAATAACCCTGATTTCTTCGGAGTCGATGCCAGCGAGATCGCCGTTAATGCCATAGGCATATTCCGCGATTATGGTTTGAGGAAGGTGCTGGAACTAGGTTGCGGGCAGGGACGAGACACCTGGCACCTGGCAAATGCCGGCTTCCAGGTTTGTGCTTTGGATTACTCGGAGACTGGCATATGCCAGATGCAGGAAAGGGGAAAGGAGATGGGAGTGGAATGCCGCCTCGTTGTCCATGATGCATTGCGACCCCTGCCTTTCCCAGATGGTTATTTTGATGCCGTCTTTTCGCACATGTTCTTTACCATGCAGTTCAGCATGGACGATCTGCACTACATTATGAAGGAATGCTTGCGCGTACTGCGGCCCGGCGGGATCAACATATATTCCGTTCGAAACCATAAGGACCGACATTATGGCAAGTTCACGCCCCGGGGGGAAGACACATGGGAGAACCCCTTAGGCTTCGTGGTACATTTCCTCTCTGAAGATAATGTGAGGGAATTGGCCGATGGTTACGAAATCCTCAGCATAAAGGAGTTCATTGATGGATCTCCTCCCTTCGACAAGACTCTATATGAAGTTGTGATGCAGAAACCCTGAGGCTTTTCTAGATGTATCTCGGTACCTATGAAGAGCAGGCATTGACGGGTGAGCATGGTGGGGCTTTGCGCTGGGCATATGAGACGTTGGTGCGCATTGGTGAAGGCAACGGGGCAGAGAGCTTGACTGACGTAGTCTCCGTGCACATCCCTCGGATGTCGTTGGAGGATAAGAATCTACGAAATTTGTTAGGGGAGGTCCGGTCTTTCCATCCCCGTGTGCAGGTGAGCGCCGATCCCTGGTCGGAATGCCATCATGGCTCTGGCCTAACGACGGATGCCGTTTGTCAGGGCACCCAGATACAATCAATTACCTGCGCCCCCTTCCTCTCTGGCAATACCCCGCCTCGCGGCTCCCGCTGCTCTTGGGGTGGCAGGTCGGCGGTGACATTCCTGAACTCCATCATAGGCGCCCGCAGCAACCCTCAAGACTTCAGATCGGCTCTGGCCTCGGCCATCAGCGGAAAGACTCCTCTGCATGGTTTGCTAACGGATGAAGGGAGGTTTGAATCAGTGGTGGTCCGATTGGATGAAGTGGAGAATGTGGACGCCTCCCTCCTGGGACATCGTCTATCGCAGATTCTGGACGGGCGCATGGCCAGAATCTCGGGGCTGAGGAGGGGTTTCGATGACATGCGCAGGTTCGCATTGGCTTTGAACCATGACGGTCGACAGCCTTTGTTCCACCTGGGCGGGGGGCGTGAACCCGATAGCATCGACCTCTGTCATGACGATTTCCTTGCCCCGGAACCAGATGATGGAAGGCACAACCTGAAACTGATATTTGGTTGCCCCCATCTCTCCGAGCAGCAGATCAACTCAATAGCTAGACGTCTGGAGGATGACGGCAGCAACAATAACGAAGCCTTCTTCTACACCTCCCGCCTATGTATGGATAAGTCGCCAAAATCAGGCCTGCTGCTACGGCGCCATGGCACGGTTAGAACATCAGTTTGTCCCCTTGCCGATGCGGAGCTATGGTATAGTTCCAGTGTCTGTACGGACAGCTTGCCTTTGGTGGAGTCCCTGCAAGCAGATGGACTGGATGCTCAATATCTGCCCTTCCCTTTGCTGATGGAAAGATTGGTGGGATGAGGAATAGGAGGTCTCGGATGAGGAAGGAATTGATACTTGGTGGAGGATGCTTCTGGTGTATGGAAGCAGGCTTCAGAATGCTCAGGGGAGTGTTGGAAGTGGTTCCTGGATACGCTGGTGGCAGTACCGAGGACCCTGACTATAGGAAGGTTTGCCGTGGGAACACCGGTCATGCAGAGGTGGTGAAAGTTGTATACGATGACTCATTATTGCGCACCGAAGATGTTTTGGCCATGTTCTTCGCCTTGCATGACCCCACCACCCCGAACCGTCAAGGGAACGAT
Source organism: Candidatus Methanomethylophilaceae archaeon (assembly GCA_050251995.1). GTDB lineage: Archaea > Thermoplasmatota > Thermoplasmata > Methanomassiliicoccales > Methanomethylophilaceae > JAQUUA01. The sequence continues at coordinate 1,879 of JBFWLS010000063.1, read as the reverse complement.
GTGGGCACCCAGTACCGTTCTGTTATACTGTACCAGGGGATGGAACAGAAGAAGGAAGCAGAGGATGCCCTGGCCATTTGGGGCCATGAGCATCCCGGATACGTTCCGGTGACAGAGCTGCAACCACTTCAGGGGTTTCATCCCGCTGAGGAATATCATCAACGTTATTACGAGCGCAACCGCAATCAGCCTTATTGTCGCATGGTCATCGAGCCCAAATTGAACAAGCTTATCAGTAGGCAATCCGGACTCCAACGGCCCTAGCTCGAAGCCTTCGCCTATATATGAGGAGTTAAAATAGATTGAAAGGTGGTTTCTCTATTCCAGTGCCTTCTGGAACTTCTCCGCTAGGTCCGTCTTTTCCCACGGGACGTCTAGATCGTCGCGGCCGAAGTGGCCATATGCGGCCACCTGACGATAGATGGGGCGACGGAGATTGAAGTAGCTGATGATGCCCTGAGGGCGCCAATCGAAGAGCTCAATGGCGAGCTTGTTAATGGATCCCTCGTCCACCTTGGCGGTGCCGAAGGTGTTCACCCATACCGATACCGGGTTTGCCACACCAATAGCATAGGCCACTGCTACCTCGCATTTGTCCGCCAGACCGGCGGCCACCACGTTCTTAGCCACGTAGCGGGCAGCATAGGCACCGGAGCGGTCCACCTTTGTGGGGTCCTTACCGGAGAAACTACCTCCCCCTACCCGCCCTATACCACCATAGGTGTCCACGATTATCTTGCGTCCTGTGAGTCCGACATCGGACTGCGGACCACCTACCACGAAACGGCCGGTGGGGTTGATGTAGTATTTGGTGTCCGGCGTGAGTAGCTCTGCCGGTATGATGGGCTTTATTACCTTCTCGATGAGGTCCTTGCGTATAGTGGCGTTGTCAACCTCACAGTCATGATGGGCGGACACCACCACGGTATCCACGGATGCCGGTTTGTCATCCACGTAGCGGATGGTGACCTGGGTCTTGCCATCGGGACGAAGGTAAGGCAGGGTGCCATCCTTACGAACCTTAGCCAACTGTCGGGAGAGCTTGTGAGCCATGCTGATGGACAGCGGCATGAACTCCGGGGTCTCATTGCACGCATAACCGTACATCATCCCCTGGTCTCCAGCGCCAATCTGATTCTCTGCCTCCTTTCCCGGGTTCACCTTCTCCTCATCGGAACAGTTAACCCCCATGGCGATGTCCGGGGATTGCTCCTTGATGTGCACAAGGACCTGGCAGCTGTCATAACAGAAACCGTTGTCCTTGTGGTGGTAGCCGGCCTCCTTTACCGTATCTCTTACAACCGAATCGAAGTCCACATTGATCTTCGAAGTGATCTCGCCCATGACGAAGATCCGATCAGTAGTGACCACTGACTCGCAGGCCACCCGGGCCATTGGATCGTCCTTGAGGAAAGCATCCAGTACAGCATCCGATATCTGATCGCACAGCTTGTCCGGGTGCCCTTCAGTCACGGACTCAGATGTGATTAGATAAGAGTCAGTCATTATTATCTTACGTGAATCGAAGGACTGATATTTTATAACTACTGTCGATTTTGCATAAGAAACATTTATCAATGGATACGATAGGAATAAGAGATCGATTCAAACACTGCTACCGTTCCGATGCATGCCATTGTCCCGGCAGGGCCATCGTGCATCCGGCACCATCTCCGTAGCCGTGACATCGAAGGCATAGAAGTCCCTCTTCATGTCATCGACATAGGGGATTCCCTGTCCGATATCATCGTAGAGATCCGCTTCGGTTCCGCCTCGGTGCCTGTCTTGCCCACCCCCTCCCCGGTGATTTTGTCGAAAACGCGTAGCCCCCATCAGACAGCACCCCCGTTCTCCCACCTCACATACCCTTTCCATCGTC
>JBFWLS010000062.1:0-5421 GCA_050251995.1 Candidatus Methanomethylophilaceae archaeon | reverse complement strand
GGCCTGCAGCACCTGCTCCGCCAACCCCCTCGCCCCTTCCCCTCCTTCCTGGAAGACCGAGGACGTGGCCATCCGCACCCCCATCTCCTGGCAGTGCTTACGTAGTATCTCCACCTCCTCCTGGTCGTCCCCCGGGAAGAGGTTCAGGCACACCACCACGGGCACCCCGAATCCCTGGGTGTTGGACACGTGCTTGTCCAGGTTGGAGAAGCCGGCCTGCAGGGCATCTGGGTCCGGTTCCCCGCAGGCATCCAGAGAGGCGCCGCCATGCATCTTCAAGGCCCGCAAGGAGGCCACCAGCACCACGGCGTCAGGGACGAAGCCGGACTGACGGCAGACGATGTCGAAGAACTTCTCCGCCCCCAGGTCCGCGGCGAACCCTGATTCCGTCACCACGTAGTCAGCCATCTTCAGGGCGTAGCGGGTGGCGATGACGCTGTTGGCCCCGTGGGCGATGTTGGCGAAGGGGAAGCCGTGCACGAACACCGGCTGTCCCTCCAGGGTCTGCACCAGGTTCGGATTGATGGCATCCTTGAGCAGAACCAGCAACGCACCCACACAGTCCAGGTCCGCAGCGGTGACCGGCCGGCCGTTGTAGGTGTAGGCCACGGTCATGCGTCCCAATCGGTTCCGTAGGTCTTCATGGTCCTCGGAAAGGGCCAGAATGGCGCTGATCTCAGAGGCGGAGGTTATAAGGAAGCCGCTCTCGTGCGGTATGCCACCCTGTTTCTTGCCTCCCAGGCCCACCACCAGGTGCCGCAGCTCCCGGCAGTTCATGTCCATGGCTTTACGGAGCATGATCTGGGTGGGGTCGATGCCCAAGCGGTTGCCCTTGGCGATATGGTTCTCAAGCAAGGCAGACAGGAGGTTGTGGGCTGAACCCACGGCATGGATGTCGCCGGTGAAGTGCAGGTTTATGTCCCACATTGGGTAGACCTGCGACCGCCCGCCGCCGGTGGCACCGCCCTTGATGCCGAACGTGGGGCCCAATGAAGGCTCCCGTAAGGCGCCCATGACGGAGAGCCCCAGGGCCCCCAGTCCCTGCACCAGGCCGATGGTGGTGACGGTCTTGCCCTCCCCGGCAGGGGTAGCGGTGATGGCGGTGGTTAGTATGAGTTTGCCATTGGGGCGCTGGTCGTAGCGCTGCAGGACGGATAAGGGGACCTTGGCCATATGATGCCCGTATAGAAGCAGGTCCTTCTCTGTCATACCTAGAGAGGCGGCGACGTCCACAATAGGTCTCACTTCCGTTTCTTGGGCGATTTCGAAGTCCGTTTTCATGGCGCTAATCATCTGCGGAAACGGGAAACGCTCATAAAAACTATTCCGGAGGGCGGGCCTTGGAAAGAATATATAAGGTCTGTCCATAATCCTCCCCGCGGTTGACCATATGGCTGGCATGCTCATTGACGGCAAGAGGATAGCGGGCGAGATCCAGGAGGAGCTGGCACGAGAGGTGGGGGTCTTGAAGGAGAAAGGAGTCACCCCTGGCCTGGCAGTCATCCTGGTGGGCGAGGACCCGGCCTCGCAGATGTACGTACAGATGAAAGGCCGCACCTGCCGGAAGCTTGGCATGCACTCCGAGACCATCATCCTGCCGGAGTCCACTCCAGAGGGGGAGCTCCTGGAGCGCATCGAGGCCTTGAACGGGGACCCGGCCATCCATGGCATATTGGTGCAGCTCCCCCTGCCGTCGCACATCCGTGAGGAGCGGGTCATAGATGCCATCCATCCCTCCAAGGATGTGGACGCCTTCCATCCCTACAATGTGGGCCGCATGTTCGTTGGCTCACCCATCTTCCTTCCCGCCACACCTGCCGGCATCCAACAGCTGCTGCTGCGCAGCGGCGTGGAGACTGCAGGCAAGCGGGTGGTCGTTGTGGGCCGCAGCAACATCGTTGGCAAGCCCATCGCCGCCATGCTCATGCAGAAGGGTCCGGGTGGAGACGCCACGGTGACCCTGGCACACTCCCGCACCCGTGACCTGGCGCACGTCACCCGGGAGGCGGAGATACTCATCGTGGCCGTGGGCAAGGCTAACTTCATCACCCGGGACATGGTCCGCTCGGGGGCGGTGGTAATCGATGCCGGCACCAACAAGGTGGCCGACCCCTCCACGGAGAAGGGTTACCGTTGGGTGGGGGACGTGGACTTCCAGGGCGTGCAGGATTTATGCGCCGCCATCACCCCCGTGCCGGGGGGCGTGGGGCCCATGACCATCGCCATGCTCATGGCCAATACTCTGCGGGCGGCGGAGCTGAGTCGATGACGCCTGCATTTCATTGTCAGAGGTAATCAAATGCTGAGAGAGTGCGACAACCATGGATACTTCCGGGACGAGACATGTCCCTTCTGCGGGGAGCCCGGCAAGTTCCTCATGAACGATATGGAACTTGAGAGGCTGGGTCGGACCCTGGCCGGCATACTGCGCCACTTCCCGGAGCGCTTCGACCTGAGCATGGACGACCAAGGCTTCGTGGACCTGCGGGACTTGGTGAACGCCATCCGCAACCACAACAGCCGCATGCATTGGCTGCGCCCGCACCACATCGTGGCTTTGGTGGAGACCGACAGCAAGGGACGCTACCAGATATTCCATGACGCCGTGCGTGCCACCTATGGTCACTCCATACCCTTGGATCTGCGCCTGCCCACGGACGATGTCCCGGCCACGCTGTACTACCCCGCCACCCCGGAGGAGGCAGAGCTAATCTTGGAGATGGGCCTCATGCCCACGGACCGCAAGATGGTGCACCTTTCCCTCACCTACGAGGACGCCTACTCCGCTGGCAGCGTGCGAGTGGAGGACCCTGTAATCCTAGCCATCGACACCGTCGCCACCGTGGAGGCCGGCTTCGAGATCGGCCGTGCCGGCAAGACGGTCTTCCTCTGCCGCCAGGTCCCACCGGAGTGCCTGAGTGTGGCGGAAGAGGAGTGATGTTCCGGGATGCGTCCCAGCTCATGGAGGAAGAACCGGAGGCCTGCTTCCGCTGGCACGCCGTGGACTTCCGCTGGGACGGTTTCGTGCCACGGCTGACGGTGCGTGACAACAATAGCCAGGAGACGAGCTTCCTGCCGCTGGACGAGTGGAGGTGGTTCGTCTCCGAGCTGCGGCGATGCCCCGGTTCTCGCACGGAGGAGCACCCCCGCTGTCCCCATGACGCCCCATTGCAGAGGTTCTCCCGCTGCCAGGACTGCGACTCCTTCCCCCGGCAGGAATGCGTCTTCGAGCCCCGCTGCGACGGCTCCAGCTGCCAGGAGGCGGTATGCGGGCAGCCTCATGTGGTATACATATCGTTCTTCGGCAGGAATCCCAAGGTGGGCATGACCCGGTTGGAGCGGATCCGTTCCCGGGGCATCGAGCAGGGTGCGGACGCCATCATGCCTGTGATGGCCTGCCGCAACCGTCTGGAGGCCCGGGAGGAGGAGAAGAGGCTCTCCGCGGCCATGGGGGTGCGGCAGACCGTGGGCGCCAGGGATTTCGCTCGATCCCTGATGCGCTGTCCGCCTTACGAGGACATCACCGTCATGGCGGAGGGCATGTTACGGGACAACGACCTGGAGGATCATGGGCTTATGATGCTGGACGGATACCCGATGCCGGTCTTGGAAAGGGCGCCGCTACCGGTGCCGACCCCAGGAAGGCATCGCGGCCATATCCTGGGCCTCAAAGGCCGCTTCCTGGTCTACCGGGACCTCACTGGACAGCCCAAAATGATGGATGCCTCTGACCTGGTGTCCCGTTTCCTGGGCACCGCTCCCAGCCGTTGCGGGCAGACCACCCTCTTTTGAAAACGATATAAAGGTTAAACGGTATGCCCTACGATAGGATGGGTGTCAGATGAGAGAGATCTTGCGGCCGGATCAGGTGCAGGAGAGGTACGGCAGGATGTTCTGCGACGGCTTCTTCACCATAGTGGACGAGCGCAATGGCATCGCCCAGGTCATCGAGAAGTGCATAGCCCGTGGGCCGGTGGAATGGGACGCGGCGAACCGCAAGCGTGCCGGTGGCGTTATCACCGATGTCCGTGTGGACGGGCACACGCTGATTATGGACACCGTCATCGGTGAGCGTCCTCTGCGCTTCGGTCCGGTCTCAGCAGAGCTGGGGGGGCAGGGTATGAGCGCCCTGCTTGTAGAAGGGGACCACGTGCGCACCCGCTGGGAGGGCTTGGCCGGCGCCACGGTGGGCATCGGGGCCTGCATACCGCAGTCCAAGGATGTCATCGAGACCGTGTACCCGGACGGTTTCCGCATGGGCGGGGCGCATCGGGCCGCTGTAGAGATCGTCACTGCCAAGAAGGTGAGGGTGATCATCGGCGCCGATGACACCGACACCAAGGAGAAGGGGGCCTCCTGGTCCCTGATGATGAAGCTGGGGCAGGACTGCCCGGTGGGCCGCTTCCTGGACCACAAGATCATCCAGCTAAACCCCAAGGCACCCAACAAGACCACAAACTGTTGCTCCACTGCGGTGTCCTTCGCCGTGAAGGAGGCGGACGTGCCCGAGCTGGTGTCCTTCGCCCGTGACTACCTTACGGACAACACCTACTCCGATGACACCGTCATGACCGTCTACTCCGGGCTCAAGGTGTCATCGGAGCTGGAGGACTTCGGCTGGAAGTGCAAGCACATCCTCTTCGAGGTGCAGGATGCCGTGGACGTGGCCCGACGCAATAGCGTGGAGATCGTCGAGGTCACCGGTGACAAAGGCACCATAGGGGCGGTGGCCGCCATCGGATGCTTCGATATGGGGCTGAAGGCCGCGGGCCTGCCCGAGGACACGCTCTGAGGTTCACATGCCACTGCAGAAGGAGATCTCCAAGATTGTATCCACAACGGCCTACAATGCCTATGAGACCAAGCTGGAGAAGGAGGTGCTCTCCGGCGAGATGCCCCGACACCTGGCCATAATCATGGATGGCAATCGCCGCTTCGCTCGGGAGATGGGCATGGAGCCCAACTCCGGACATGTGCAAGGCCGAGAGAAGCTGGAGGAGGTCATCGGATGGTGCCAGTCCGCTGGCATCCGCGTCCTCACGGTGTACGCCTTCTCCACGGAGAACTTCTCCCGCGATGAGGACGAGGTGGAGTTGCTCATGGATATGTTCGAGGAGAACTTCCGTGCCCTGGGGGATGCGGAGAGGATCCACAAGAACAAGATCAGGGTCAAGGTTCTGGGCGACCGCGAGATGCTGCCCAGGGGGGTGCAGGAGTCCATAGGGTATGTAGAGGAGCGCACCAAGGATTACGACCAGAACTTCTACAACATAGCCATCGCCTATGGTGGTCGCCAGGAGATCGTGTACGCTTTGAAGCAGGTGGCGGCGAAGGTCAAGGCCGGCGAGGTGGAGGTGGACGAGATCGACGAGAAGATGATCTCCCAGCATATGTACACCGCGCACGTCCCGGATCCGGACC